>CAJXMY010000278.1 GCA_913056435.1 uncultured Hyphomonadaceae bacterium
CAGTGTTTCCGTCGCCAGCCATTATGTTTTCTACATGGCACCCAATTATGCGGACCCGCTGGGACCCGCGCGCGCCAGGTGGATTTCGCCGGTCAACAGTCTGACACGAGCCGGCGTGGCGGTCGCTTTGCACTCGGATGCGCCGCTGGCGCCGCCGATCCCGCTTCGGGCAGCGGGGGCCCATGTGACACGCCTTACCCGGCTTGGCGGGTCCTATATGCCGGACGAGGCGCTCACCCCATATGACGCGCTGGAGTCGATAACCCTGGATGCGGCCCGCGTCCTCGGCCTGGACGATGAAATTGGATCGCTTGATGTCGGCAAGCGGGCGGACTTCACGGTTCTGGAGGCCAACCCGCTCGAGACGGACCCGGAGGCCTGGGCGACCATAGGGGTCTGGGGCGTTCTGCTGGATGGTGTCGTGCGCCCGCGGCATGAGGGAGTTGAGGCACCATGACCGATCTTGTCACCCGCCGCGATGATGACGGCCTGTGCTGGCTGACGCTCAATCGCCCGGACAAGCTGAACGCGCTGACGGTGGACATGTTCCGCGCGTTACGGACCCATATCCAGGCGCTGTACAGGGATGACTCCGCCCGCGTTGTGATCCTGCAGGGGGCCGGGCGCTGTTTCTCGGCGGGTCATGATCTCGCTGATATCGCAGCCGGCGAGGAGGTGCCGTCACGCGGGTGGCACTCTGAAACGCTGCGCCTGATGGAAAAGCTACCCAAGCCGGTGATCGCGGCCGTCCATGGTCACTGTTATACTGGGGCGCTGGAAGTGGCTCTGGCCGCAGACATGATCGTCGCCTCGTCGGATGCCAAATTCGCGGACACCCACGCCAAATGGGCCCTGACGCCCATCTGGGGCATGAGCCAGCGCCTGCCGCGCCGGGTCGGTCTGGCCACGGCCAAGCGGTTGATGTTCACCGCTGAGACCATTCTCGCAGATGAAGCGGGCCGGATCGGTCTTGCAGAGCTCGTTTTCGACGCGACACGCTTTACCGAACAGATTGAAGATTTTGCCCGGCAGATGCTGTCCAACTCCTCCTTTTCCCATGCGGCCAATAAAAAGCTGCTTGAGGCAACCGATGCCGGACCACTTGATGCGGGCCTGCAATGGGAAGTCATGGAGACGGAGGGCGTTGGCCCCGACATGCAGGCACGGCTTCAGACCTTTCTCAAGGGCTGATCAGGTCGCGCCGGAGGTGGCCTGGTTCAGAGGTCTGCAAGCGGCTCAACGGGGTCAGAGGGCTCTTGGGGCTCGGAGACTTCCTCGCTCTCCTCTATCAGCGGTTCCACCGGATTGGACAGGACATCCGGCGGCAAGTCGGGAATCGCGCCGTCCGGCACGATCCAGAAACCACTCGCTTCACGGGCAAAGCCAGCCGCGATGTCATGGGCCTGCATGTCCCGTAGGGCTCGGACAAAATGGCCCAGATCGCGGGGCGAGAGGGTCGATGGGCTGCTTCGGGTCTGCGTCAGCATCATCAGCGTGGCCTCGGCAAAGGCCAGATCATCTGTCGCGGTCTGGATCGCGAGCGCAATGTGTTCGTCGACGGGGATGCCCAAGACCGGCTGCGTGATCAGAAAGTCCCTCGCGTCCGCATCCAGCCGGAATCCGAAAGCGGGCATCAGATTGAGCAGCAGGGTCACCTGCTCGAAGTCGGAGTCGGTGACCGCGGTCCGGATCAGACGGCCGGTCAGGTCGGAATGGTCTGACGGGGTCAGCCTGCTGTCCTCGAACAGAGCCAGGGTCTCGATCAGGGCGAGAAGGAAAGGCTCCGGATCTGGTGGGGGCGCCAGGATCTTATCAAGCCGATGGAGGTCCCCCATGATCGGAGGAATGTCAGCTGCCGGGGCGACCGGTGCCGCCTGCCGCGCAGCGTCGGCCTCCAGTGCGGCCGCCAGCATCATGTCGGCCGGGTTGGGCGCAACCGGGGCCGGTCCCCCCGCATCCGCCGGCATGAGCTCAACAAGGACAACCTCTTCTTCGGGATTGGGGTCTGCGGCCGGGGGCGGAACCTGCACCGGCTCTGGCTCTGGCGACAGAACCTGTGGCGCCTGCGTCACCGGTGGTGGTTCTGGTGGTCCGTAAGCCAGATCAAGCCAGGCTTGGGCCCCGGCAGGGTCGCCCAGTGCCAGCGCACTCCGGGCGAAGACAGGGACGAACATGCTGGTCTGGTCATTCCGGGGCAGCGCAGCCAGATCGGGCGCCACCAGACCTGCGGCCCGGACAAAACTGTTGAGACCGGCTTGTCCGCTCGCCGTCAGATAGTCAGACAGCAGGCGTGCCCTCTGAAGGTCTGTGGTAAGCGGGTCGAGGAGGTGTTTGAACACCCGATCCCGATCGGTTTCGCTGGTGAGGTCGGCTTGCGCGACCCGCGCATCAATCAGGGCCCGCAGCTGTTCCGGTGGGAGGAGGCCCGCCTCATAGGCCCTGTCGGCAAAGTGCAGGCGCAGGTCGGGCTCCAGGTCAGGGCGCTCGGCGAGGGCTGCAGCGAGGTCTGTGCGGATGGTGCCGGGATCCAGTGCGGAGGGATCGAGGTCTGCTTCCAGCGACAGGGCAATGCTCAATCCGGAGTCAAAGCGCGCCGGTGGGGCGCTCATGGTGGCGCCGGCGGCGCCAAAGACCGCCTCTATGAACCAGTCATCGTCGAGACCGTTTGTGGAGGCCATTTCGATGGCCAGTGCAGCCCCCGCGAAATTGTCTCGCAAAACGGCGCAGACAGCGCGGAGCTGAAGCCAGTAGAGCCGGTCTGATACGGGTTGTTCGAGCCGTGCGCAGGCAGAGGCATTCTTGCCCCGCGCCAGATCAAGGTCGACGGCGAGCGCCTCCGCCTCGAGGCCCAGGGCGGCCTGTTCGAGCCGGGGGGCCAGAGCGGCGGCGGCTTCGGCTTCACCAAGATCGAGCATCAGCCGGGCTCGCTCCGTCAGCAGAAGATCGGCCTC
>CAJXMY010000279.1 GCA_913056435.1 uncultured Hyphomonadaceae bacterium
CCGGCTCATGACCATGAAACCCGTGCGCCGACTGATCGGGATTGTCCAGCGACGGCTTGCCAGACCCGGGGCCGGATCGGTCGTCTAGTCCGGGCCCTCAGCCCGGGGGTGGCAGGTGGTCCGGGATCAGAAGTCCCTGCGGACCTCTACGCCCCAAATCGTCGGCTCGTTCACAAAGCCCGTCAGGCTGGTGAAATCGATGCCGCCGGTCAGGGCGTCCGTGCCGGTGATATTTCGGCCAAAGACGGACAGGTCCAGCCCGTCTGTCCAGGCGAAGCCGACGCGCAGGCCACCTTCCCAGTAGCCCTGCTGGAAATATTCGGTGCTTTCATACAGGAAGAAATTGGTGTCACCCTTATAGGCCCAGTCGGTGAAGGCGTATAAGTCACCGTTTTCAAAGGGGATAGTGTAACGGGCCGTGACATTGGCGATCCATTCCGGGGCGTTGGGGAACGCATTGCCGTTGATAGAGTACAAGGGATTGCCGTTCCCATCTGTCCGCGCTACCGGGTCCAGAACCGTACAGGGGGCCCCGCAGCCCGGTGAGAGCAGGCTGGCATCCTGAATTTCGGTCTTATTATAGGACATGCCGGCGGTGAGACGCAGGTGTTCGGTGGGGGCCGCCTCGACGTCGAGTTCAAAGCCATACGCCTTGCCCTTGTCGCCATTCAGCAGTTTTACCGTATTGTCCTGCCCCCCGACCACGGTCAGTTGCTGGTCGGACACCTCGAACTGGAACAGGCTGGCATTGAGGCGCAGCCGGTCTGCGATGAGGTCGGACTTGATCCCCGCTTCATAGGACAGAACGGTTTCGCTGTCGGCAACGGAGACCGTGTTGCCGAAGACCAGTCGTCCCTGAACCGACGGGCCACGATAGCCCTGGGCGATCCGCCCATAGACTGTGGTCGTATCACCGAGCGCATAGGTCGCCGAGAAGTCGAAACTGATCTGGTCGTCGCCGACCGAATCTTCAATAGGCCCCAGAGGACCCGCTCCAAAGGGGCTGAGGCTGCGTTCAACGGAGAAATCCTTGTCATCTTCGGTGTACCGCGCCCCGGCAGAGACCGTTAGCCTAGCGGTGAGCTCGGCTGACACGGAGGCGAAAAGCCCGATCGAGTTGGAGGCCTGAGAGCGCGTGGCGCGCCCGTTCACGGGCTGACCAGGGGCCAGGGTGTTGAAGCTCTGCGAGGTGATCTGAACGTCTTCATCAAACAGGAAGACCCCGGCCTGGCCTCTCAGACGGCCGCCCTGATCATAGCTGAGGCGCAGCTCATGGGTCTGCTGGACGAGGTCATCGACGCTGCCGGAGCTCTGCGAGGGAAAGGCAATGAAGCCGGGGCCGAATTCCGGGCCCGGACTCTGAGGGTCATCGAGGAATACGGCGCCGAAGCCACCATCGATATCGCCCCTCGAAAATGTTTCCGTTGTTTCGCGGCCATACAGATAGGTTGCCGCCCAGCCCTCACCGAAGGTCTTCTCCAGCCGCAGGTTGATCCCGGCAGAGTCCTGCGTGAACGGGTTGCCGGCGCCCCCATCGAAATACACGGTGTTGCGGTCAAAATCCCGGTTGAGGCCCCTTTGCCCCTGGGTCAGGATGCCCGCGCGGAACAGGCGGGCGCTGCCTTCATTGCTAAGCCCGTGAAGGTTCAGGAGCGCCGTGAAATCCTTCGGACCTTCGAACAGCAGCTGAGCCCGGGCCGCGGTGGTTTGAAAGCCCTCATAGGCATCCTGCTCGCCGGTGAACCCATTGTCGACATAATCCGAGCGGGTTTGATGGATGACGGACAGGCGTCCCGATAGCTGGTCGGTGATCGCGCCGCCAATGGCACCTTCCAGTTCGGCGGTGTCATAGGTCGCAAAGGACCCCTTGACGTATCCGCTGGTGTCCTGCGACGGGCGGACGGAGTCGAATTTGATGATCCCGGCAGGCGAGTTGCGCCCGAACAGGGTGCCCTGCGGGCCCCGAAGCACCTCAATGGCGGCGATGTCGAAGACCGGGTAGCCCTTCAGAATGGGGTTTTCATAAGGAATGTCGTCATAGACCAGCGCCACCGGCTGGGTGGCGTTGAGGTCGAAATCGGTGTTGCCGAACCCCCGGATATAGAAGCGGGGGAAGGCCCGCCCGAAAGAGCTCTCAGCGATCACGCTGGGAACGCGGGCCGACAGGAACCTGATATCAGCGCCGCCGGCTTTGAGCGTCTCGAGCTTGTCGTCGGCCAGCGTGGTGATCGAAATAGGCACCGCCTGCGCGTTCTCCTCAACCCGTTGCGCAGTGGTCAGCACAGATGGCAGGCGCACTTGCGTGCCATCTTCTGTCTGCTGGGCAAGGCTGCTGGGGATGGTCACGCCGCCCAGCAGCGCGGTTGAGGCCATGAATCGGGAAAAGGCGGATCTGAACGTCATGTTTGGGCCTGTGACTGTTGAGGGCAAAGAGGTCTCGGTGATGGCGCGCTCTTTGCGGCAGGGCGCGGAGCCTGACAAGTGGCCTAAATGTCGCTTTGTGGCCGGTCGGGCGGTCCTGCCATCGGCTGGGGGGCAGGGCGGCAAATGACCGCCGGGGCTCAGGTCCAGGGATTGAAACGTGGCCGGGCCAGAGGCGCAGCCTCGGTCTCAGTCGCCTCCGGGGCGGGGGGAGCCGAGCCCGGCGCCGGGTCTGCCGAGGGCAGCGGATCGGCCTCCTCGGCACTTGGCCAGTCGGCTTCGGCGGGATGAAAATCCAGAACGTCGTCCGTCGCGTCGATGACATCGTCGGTGGCGTCGATAAGAATGCGTTCCTGGACCTGCTCGATTACCACCTCGTCGTCATCACCGGCCGCCTCGTCCGTCGACACGTCGTTGACCTCTGTCCCCGATGGGATCGGCGCCGCGATGTCGGTACGGAACACCTGTCCCAGGCCAAAAGGAATATAAGCGAAGGGCGTTTCTTCC
>CAJXMY010000280.1 GCA_913056435.1 uncultured Hyphomonadaceae bacterium
TGGCGCTGTTTCCACAGGTAGTAGGCGCCGATGCCGGCCACGGTAAACGCGGTCGTCAGATAGGCAGCCGTGATCATGTGTACAAATCGAAAGGGGAACGAGGGTGTAAAGATTATCTCCAGCCAGCTGGTCGGATACAGCAGACCATCTGCGCCCACACGGAATCCTTGGGGGGTCTGCATCCAGCTGTTGACTGACAGGATCCAGAACGCGGAAATGGATGTGCCGACCGCCACCGCACAGGTGGCGACAAAATGCAGGGTGGGGCCAACCTTATTCCAGCCAAACAGCATGACCCCGAGAAAGGTGGCTTCCAGAAAAAAGGCGGTCAGGACTTCATAGCCGAGCAAAGGCCCCATGACCGAGCCCGTCTTGTCGGCGAACACCGACCAGTTGGTGCCGAACTGGTAGGACATGACCACGCCAGAAACCACGCCCATGGCAAAGGCCAGAGCGAAGATCTTCACCCAGTGCAGGTAAAGGCGTTTGAACACATCCCGACCCGTCCTGAGCCATAGGCCCTCACAGACAGCCAGAAAAGCCGCCAGACCAATGGTGAACGCTGGAAACAGGATGTGAAACGCAACCACAAAGGCGAACTGCAGGCGCGAGAGGAGAAGGGCGTCAAAGTCCATGAATTACCTCGCTCAAAGTCGTCCCACGCCAATGTGACAGCATTCAAGCTCTCCGACAATCAGCCCCCGACGTCGTCACTCGATCAGAGCCCGGCAACGAAGTCACTCAGGGATTCTACCTAATCGCCAGCTGACCCCTTCTGGGAAAGGAGAAACCTGCTTAGGCTGACAGCAGTCCATTCTGGGCGGGGGAGACAAAGCTATGCAGACCATTCTGAGCATGGCCATTGCGGTCACCCTTTTGACGTCACTGATCCTCGTCCTCCGATTTGGCCGGTTGCCGCTGAAGGGCGACGACCCCCAGCCCCTTCTGGCTTTCATGGCCATCCTGTTCACCTCTGGCCTCGATGTTGGCCTGATCATGTTCCCGCTTACCGAGTTCCCGGTCTATGAAAGCGAGGCCGCCTATGGGTTTACAAATGCCCTCGCAATCGAGTTCGGATTCTGGGGCTTTCTGGTCTGGGGGTTCTATTTCCTGACCACTGTCTATTTTTGCCTCGTTGAGCCCCGCCTGCGCCTGTTCGAGCGTCCCCTCATCAAGCTGGTCAACAATGGGGTCATTATCG
This sequence comes from uncultured Hyphomonadaceae bacterium, assembly GCA_913056435.1. Lineage (GTDB taxonomy): Bacteria > Pseudomonadota > Alphaproteobacteria > Caulobacterales > Hyphomonadaceae > Henriciella. Next base: position 1,202 of record CAJXMY010000280.1, read on the forward strand.
CAACCTGCGCGTTTACCGGCTTTCTCTTCCTGACCTATCTTCCCACCTATATTGACGGTCTTCCCGGTGCCGCGCGATATGCCCTCGTGGCCAGCGTGGTCCTGCTGGCCGTCCTGTCCAGCACGGATATCCGCTATGTCAAATGGCTGGGCATGGGGTCAACGGCCCTGTTCCTTGGTCTGACCGCCCTTCTGTGGCTGGCCAGTGGCATGGGACCGGCAAGCCTGCTGAGCGTGGGCGGAAAGCTCAGCGCCTATTTCGTCCACCTGCCGAAATTCACCTCTCCACTGACGGATTACCATGCCTTCTATCTCTTCTGGTGGTTCGCCTGGAGCATCATGATCGGCCAGTTCGTCGCCCGTTTTGTCGGCGGGCTCAGGGTCTGGCACTTACTGGTGGCGCTTCTTATCATTCCGTCCCTGCCCATCGCACTGTGGTTCAGCGTCCTGTTCCACATCCATACCGAAGGAATCGCCCTTATCGGACCCCTTCGCCTGTGCATGGTCGCGGTCGGCGTCCTGTTCGTGGTCAACTCTTTGGATTCCCTAACTCGTCTGTACTCGGAAAATCTTCAGCTGACCGCGGCCCGACTGGGCGGGCCCGCCTATGTCGCCGCGCACTGGAGCCTGCTTTATGGCCTGATCCTGCTGTATCAGTTCACACCACTGAAAATAGAATGGATCGGCATGGTTGTGATCGGTCTTTATGCCTGCCTTTACGCCCTGACCTATCAGAACCGCGCCCTACTTCATGCCTCCAAACCGGGAGAGACCTCATAATCATGGATGATCTTTTTGATTACATTATCGTTGGGGCCGGATCGGCAGGCTGCGTTCTGGCTAACCGCCTGAGTGCTTGCGGACAGCACCGGGTCCTGCTGATCGAAGCGGGTGGAAGCGACCGGAATATTCTGGTGTCGATGCCCAGCGCCCTGTCCTATCCGATGGCCTCAAAGACCTTTAATTGGGGCTACGAGTCCGACCCAGAGCCGGCTGTCGACGACCGGCGGATCACCTGCCCGCGCGGGAAAGGCCTGGGCGGAACCTCCTCCATCAATGGTATGGTTTATGTGCGTGGCCACGCCCGCGACTTCGAAGAGTGGGTGGCCCTCGGCGCTGAGGGCTGGGGCTATGCCGACTGCCTGCCCTATTTCAGGCGGGCCGAGACATGGCAGGGCGGAGAGGATGCCTATCGTGGCGGCGCCGGCCCTCTGGGTGTGGGCGGCGGCAACAATATGGCGCTGAACCCGCTCTATCGGGCTTTTGTCGAGGCCGGTGTCGAGGCCGGGTATCCGCGGACAGAGGACTATAATGGCTATTGTCAGGAGGGCTTCGGCCCGATGCACATGACCGTTCGCAATGGTGTGCGGGAGTCGACCTCCCAGGCCTATCTGCGACCCGCCACGGGCCGCAAGAACCTCAAAATCCTCAAGCAGACCCTGGTCGACACGCTGATCCTCGAGGGACGGCGAATTGTGGGGGTCCGGGCCCGCCGCGGACCGCGTTCAGTCGAGCTGCGGGCGCGGGCAGAGGTGATCCTGTCGGCGGGCGCGATTGCCTCTCCGATAATCTTGCAACGCTCGGGCCTTGGTCCGGCTCAACCACTCAGGCAGGCCGGGGTCACTCTTGCCCATGACCTCCCGGGCGTCGGCGCCAATCTGCAGGACCATTTGGAAGTCTACTTCCAGTTCAGGTGTACCCAGCCAGTGAGCCTGAACACCCGCCTCG
>CAJXMY010000281.1 GCA_913056435.1 uncultured Hyphomonadaceae bacterium
CAGTCGCTCTGAAACACCAGACTGGCTGTGTCGGAAGGCGACGGCTTATTCAGACTGATCCGAAGGTCGCCCTGCCTCCCGGTCGTCTCCTCCCGGGCCATAAACAGGGCCTGATTGGCTCGCACGATAAACGGCACTTCGGCGGTCGGCGTCGCGGCAAGCCCGAACTGGTCAACATCGTGAAAGACGGGGGCGGTCGCGCTCAGCGGCAGGGTGCGCCAGCTCTGCCCGTCATATACCCGTAACTGTCCCACGGCCTCGTCCCAGACCACCCACCCGGCGCGGGGTGTCTGGAAGGCCCAGGCCCCGTCCAGAAAGGTGGCGAACTGTCCGGCCTGCCCCTCCCAGGCCTCTTCCGGCGCCGACCCGACCAGCCAGCTCTGACCGGGGCTCACCGGCTCGGGCGGGATATTTGACCCTGCGCCGGATATGCTGGCCATGACGAGGCTGTCCAGCCGGGAAAGGCTCTCATTCAGGGTCACATGTTTCTGGGCCTGATCGGGCAGAAGATATGGCAAGCCGAGGCGTGGGGTAAAATCGGAGAATGTCGTCATGCGCCGAGTGTAGACGCACGCGACACCGGGTCGGATAAGTCTCTCTATTCGCCAGCGAAACCGGCCCTTTTCTGGGGGACAGAGCGCGGCTGCAGCCCCCCGGACAGGGATGACGAGGACGGTGTCAGGCCACCATGCGCGGTGTGGCCGGACACGGGGGACCGACCTGTCGCACCGCAGCCCCCTGACCGCCGCTCTGCCGCCGTGCCGGGTCCGCTTTCAGTCCGCTTTCACACCGGCCTGTCTGCGGGATAGAGACGGGACAGCCTGCCGGTGTCAGGCGGTGATCTACCCCGCCACCTCGAAGGCGCGCCCCGCCTGCAGAGCCGAGATCGCAGCCCGGTATTCCCGGTCCAGCCGGTCGACGAAATCGCCCGTCGACATGCGGGTCTTGATGTGACCGATGCCCTGGCCAGCACCCCAAATGTCTTTCCAGGCTTTCGATTTCTGGTTCCCGCCAGAGCCGAAATTCATCTTGCTCGGATCGCTTTCTGGCAAATTATTGGGATCGAGGCCGGCGGCCGCGATCGACGGCGCCAGATAGTTCCCGTGAACGCCCGTGAACAGGTTGGAATAGACAATGTCCTTGGCATCAGAGCTGACAATCATGTCCTTGTAGCCATCGACAGCATTCGCCTCGTGGCAGGAAATGAAGGCCGAGCCGATATAGCCAAAATCGGCGCCCATCGCCTGCGCCGCCGCAACAGCGCCGCCATTGGCAATAGCCCCCGAAAGGGCCAGCGGGCCGTCAAAGAATTCCCGGATATCCTGAATTAAGGCGAAGGGCGATGTGGTCCCGGCATGTCCGCCGGCCCCGGCCGCCACGGCGATCAGGCCGTCAGCCCCCTTGTCGAGGGCTTTGCGGGCAAAGATCGCATTGATCACATCGTGCAGCACGATGCCGCCATAGGAGTGGATCGCTTCATTGACCTCTTCGCGGGCGCCCAGCGAGGTGATTACAACGGGAACCTTGAATTCCACACAGGCCTCAACGTCATGCATCAGGCGGTCATTGGATTTGTGAACGATCTGATTGACTGCAAAAGGGGCCGCCGGGCGGTCCGGGTTTTTCTCGCTATATTCGGCAAGCTCGGTCGTTATCTTGTCCAGCCATTCGTGCAGAACCGGGCCCGGCCGGGCGTTCAGGGCCGGGAAGGACCCGATCACGCCCGCCTTGCACTGGGCGATCACCAGGTCCGGATTCGAAATGATGAACAGAGGGGACCCGATCACGGGTACGCGCAAATTCTGCAAAATGGGGGGCAACGCCATGGAGGGCTCCTTAAACCGGCTTCTGCTTCGACACATATCGGCCTGATGCCGGACTTCAAGAAATAACCCTGCGTCATCTCTTCTCAAAACCTGGCCTGACCCGCCCGCCATTGCGCTGCGGAAAGCGACGCACGGACTTGACCGAGGCCACAACTCTGGGTCATTCCAGCCACGGCCTTATCCAATCAGATGGCGACAGACATGACCGAGACCATACAGAGCTTTTCAGCGGCGTTTCCTGCGGCGGAGGAGGCGGACTGGCTCCGGGACGTCGAAAAAGCCCTCAAGGGCGGCGGTCTCGACCGGATTACCCGAAAGACCGCCGATGGCATTGGCATTCAGCCCCTTTACCGCGAAACGGATTTTGCCAGCCGGGAAGACCCCCGGGGCGCGCCGGGGCAGGCCCCTTTTTTGCGGGGGCCCCTGCCCGACCCTCATCTGCCATGGGACATCCGGCAGAGTTTTTCTCATCCCGACCCGGTGACCACGAACGCCGAGATCCTGCGTGACCTTGAACGGGGTGTCAGCGCGGTCGAATTGCGGATGGACGAATCCGGTCAGCAGGGCGTGCAGATCACCTGTGCGAAGGACTTGGACCTCGCTCTGGCCAGCGTCCGCGCGGATATCGCCCCGGTGGCGCTGGACCATCGCGGCGCAGGGCCCGGCCTGAGGGGCGCTGCCCTGCTGGCCCTGTGGGGCGAGCAACAGGAGAATCCAGAAGCACAGCGCTTCAGCTTTAATATCGACCCGGTCGGCGCCCTCATGCGCACGGGCAAGATCCCTGGCGGGGTCACAGATACCATGGCTCATACCGCCGCGCTGACCGAAATTCTGGCCCTGCGCTTTCCTCTCTCTACGGCTCTGCGGGTGGATGCCCGCCCCGTCCATGAGGCCGGAGGGACGGAAGCTCAGGAACTGGGCGCGCTCATGGCTCATGCCCTTGATACAATGAGATATCTCAGCCAGCATGGCCTGCCCCTGGAGCGCCTGGCCAGCCAGCTTCTGTTCACCGTCAGCCTCGACGCAAATTACGGCATGGGGATCGCCAAGCTGCGCGCCGCCCGCCGGCTCTGGGCGCGCCTGCGGGATGGGCTT
>CAJXMY010000282.1 GCA_913056435.1 uncultured Hyphomonadaceae bacterium
CCTGATGAAGCCAACACCTGCCCAGCTTGACCTTGCCTGCGATGACCTCGCCCGCCGCGACCCTGTCCTGCGCCGCGCTTATCGCGATGTCAGAATACCGCAGTGGCGACATGCGGAGGCTGATTTCGCCACCCTGGCCCGGGCGGTTGTCCATCAGCTGCTCTCGGTACAGGCCGCAGCGACCATATGGCGACGGGTGACAGACCATTTTGACGGGAATGTAGAGACCCAGTCGGTTCTGCGCGTGGATGTTGAAAGCTTAAGGGGCTGCGGCCTGTCACGCCCGAAGATTGCGCACCTCCAATCCATCGCGCAGGCCATCGAGGGCGGAGCGTTGTCTTTTGAAAGGCTCGCTCAAGCGCCTTATCCCGCGGCGCATCGGGAACTGGTTTCGGTCAAAGGAATCGGGCCATGGACGGCCGATCTGTTTCTCATGACAGCACTTGGGCATGTGGATGCCTTTCCTGGTGCCGATGTTGGTCTTCAGGAAGCCTATCGGCAAATAGCCGGCCAAGAGGACCGCCCGCCGACAGCCGCCTTCATTGAGCTTGCGGAGTCGTGGCGGCCTTATCGTGGGGTGGCTGCACACCTGTTGTGGGCCTGGCTGAACCGTCAACGGGATCTGAGCGGGCGATGATGTCCAGCCTTGAGGAAAGCTGTCATTGTTTCGTGACATGAATCGGGCAATCTAAAAGGACGAAACAGGGAGCTGGCTTTCAACACGGATCGGAAATGCCTCTTGATCAAGCGCTTGGGCGTGTCCCGTCATGGCTGAGGTTTCAACTCAACCTCCCGCTGGCCGACCGGCGCTTGTTCTGAATGCCGACTTTCGGCCCCTGTCTTATTACCCCCTCTCCTTGTGGGGCTGGCAGGATGTGGTGAAGGCTGTGTTTCTCGACCGTGTCGAGATCATCGCGGAATATGACACGTATGTCCGCAGTCCCAGTTTTGAGATGCGCCTTCCCAGCGTGATCGCCCTGCGTGACTTTGTCCGCCAGGACCGCGATCCTGCTTTTACCCGGTTCAATGTGTTCCTGAGAGACGGGTTTCAGTGCGTCTATTGCGGGTCTCAGGAGGCCCTGACCTTTGACCACGTGGTCCCCCGTTCAAAAGGGGGACGCACCAGCTGGGACAATATCGTCGCCGCCTGTTCGCCCTGCAATCTCAAGAAAGGTGGACGGCTTCCGGGCGATTGTGAGATGCACCCGGGGCTCAAGCCGCGCCGACCGACGCATTACCAGCTTCAGGAGATTGGGCGCCGTTTTCCCCCAAACCACCTGCATGAGACCTGGATGGATTACCTCTATTGGGATGTCGAGCTGGAGGCTGGTGGCTAACGATTGAGCCATAGAATGAGGATGGGGATCCAGATCAGGGAGAGCGTTGCGGCTCCCTTCAGGGACTGGTAGGCGATCCAGAGCCAGAACAAATTCTTGCGGTTGGCCTTGATCCACGCCGGACCGCGTCGCAGTCGGGCCAGCCAGGTGCGACGGTCCGGGGCGTCTTCCTCAGCGCTCATCGGTGCCGAACGCCGGCGCTTTCCGGATCTGGCGTTCGAGGGCCGGGTGCAGATCCGGATTAGATGCGATAACCGATCCGGTGCGCAGCATATCGCCACCATCGATTTCGGTGCAGACACCTCCGGCTTCCCGAACCAGCACAATGCCCGCCGCAATATCCCATGGGCTGAGGTGGCGTTCCCAGAAGCCGTCAAAGCGCCCGCAGGCCACCCAGGCCAGGTCCAGCGCCGCAGAACCGTACCGACGAATCCCTGCGCAGACCGGTGTCATCGCGGCCAGCTCAGCGGCAAACCTTGAATGTCGGCTCGCCTCCTTGCCCACCCATGGCGTCCCGGTTGCAAAGACACTGTGTTCCAGACGCGTTCGCCCGGCCACTCTCAGTTTTCGCTGGCCCAGCCAGGCCCCACGTCCTTTTTCAGCCCAGAAGATCTCGTTTCGGGCAATGTCATAAACGACACCGGCGAAGAGCGTGCCTTCTCGCTCAAGCGCAATGGACACCGCATAATGGGGTTGCCCGTGCAGGAAATTCAGCGTGCCGTCGAGGGGGTCGACAATGAACCGGTTGGTCTTGTCGCTACCTTCGATGACACCGCGTTCCTCCATCACAAAGCCATATCCCGGTCTCGCTTTGCTGAGCGCGTCGTAAATAATGTCCTCGGCCTGGTGATCCGCATTTGAAACGAAATCCCCCGGACCTTTCGTTGACACCTGAAGGTACTCAACTTCGCCGAAGTCACGTGCGAGGCCGCGACCCGCCTTGCGCGCCGCTTCTATCATAACATTGCCGACGGCAGAGGGTTTGGACATCTTATTGTATCAGTCAGCGCGACGCAGATAGGTGCGATCGGCGGTTTGGACAACAACCCGTTCTCCAACGCCGATAAAGGGTGGCACCGTGATCCGTACGCCATTATCGCACAGGGCTGGCTTGAAACTGTTCGCGGCCGTCTGCCCTTTGACGACCGGTTCTGTCTCCTCGACCGTCAGAATGACTTGGTCGGGGATGGCCACCCCAATCGGCTTTTCGCCATAAAATTCAATCTCGACGATCATCCCATCCTGAAGAAAGGCGCCGTCATCGCCGATGAAGTCCTTTTGGATTTCAATCTGTTCAAACGTTTCCTGATCCATGAAGGCAAAGGAGTCGCCCGCATCGAAGAGGTATTGGAAGCTCTTCTGTTCCAACCGGACACGCTCAACGGTTTCATTTGCGCGGAAGCGTTCATTAGCTTTCGACCCGTTGAACAGGTTTCGCATTTCCACCTGATTGAAGGCCCCGCCTTTGCCCGGTTTCACGGCATTGCATTTCATTGCCCGCCAGACGCTGCCATTATACTCGATCACCATATTTGGTTTGATCTCGTTTCCGTTGATCTTGGCCATGACGTTCTTCCTGTGA
>CAJXMY010000283.1 GCA_913056435.1 uncultured Hyphomonadaceae bacterium
ATATGTGTCATCGAACCCTTCTCCTTATTTATATTTTTGAAGTGACCTAACACACTAAAGCCAATTGCAAAGTGCGATGAAAAGACCGCGGCCTCGAAATCGGGTTTGACGGTCACCGGCATGGGATCCCGGTTCCCTGAAAATCAGCCTCAAAACAATCCGGTTGCAAAATTGAACGACATAAATGAAGCTTTCAGAAAAATAAGACAGCGGGGGGCGGATCATGGCGTTGTTGCTCAAGAGCAGGCTTTCAATCCTGAGTTTCATAGTCTGGGCATCGGTCATCGGGCTGGCGCCAACAGCGACCTCGCAGGCGATGCCGGACCGCGCAGCCAGTCCGCTCGACTCGCTTCCGCTGCGTTCGATTGGGCCCGCTTATTCTTCGGGCCGTATTTCCGACTTTGCGTTTTTTTCCGGAGGGCATCACGACTATCTGGTTGCGACCGCCTCCGGTGGCCTGTGGCGGACCCGGAATGCGGGCACCACCTGGACACCGATCTTCGATAATGAGGGCACCTACGCCATCGGTGTGGTCGAGATCGCGCCATCTGACGAGAAGGTCATCTGGGTGGGCACCGGTGAGAACAACGCGCAGCGGTCGGTCGCCTTTGGGGATGGCGTCTACAAGTCAACGGATGGGGGCCGCACCTGGCAGAATATGGGGCTGAAAGAGTCCGGCCATATCAGTCAGATCTGGATCCACCCCGAGAACCCGGACACGGTGCTGGTGGCGGCTCAGGGACCACTCTGGTCAGATGGGGGCGATCGCGGCCTTTACAAAACAACCGACGGGGGCGTGACGTGGGCCCCAATCCTGACCGTTGACCAGTATACCGGGATCAACGAGTTCATCGTTGACCCGCATGATTTCGACACCATCGTTGCATCGAGTTATCAGCGTCGGCGGCATGTCTGGGTTCTTCTGAACGGGGGGCCCGGCTCCGGCATTCACCGCACCACCGACGGCGGCGAGACCTGGTCCGAAATCGTCTCAGGTCTGCCGAAAGATGATATGGGCCGCATCGGCTTGGCGATGGCGCCGTCCAATCCAAACCTGCTTTATGCGATTATCGAGGGGCAGCCCGATGAGCAGGGTGTCTACCGCTCGAGAGACTTTGGTCAGAACTGGGAAAAGCGGTCCGCCCATATGACCACGAGCCCTCAGTACTACAATGAAATCGTGGTCGACCCGACGGATGAAAATATCCTCTATTCGCTCGACACCTTCTCCAAGCGCTCCACAGACGGCGGACAGACCTTCTCCGACCTCAGCGCAGCCCATCGCCATGTCGATGACCATGCGCTCTGGATTGATCCGACCAATACAGATCATCTCATCATCGGCGGCGATGGTGGTGTTTATGAGAGCTGGGATGGCGGCACACTTTGGCGCCATATCGACAATTTGCCGATTGTGCAGTTCTACCGGGTCCAGCCGGACAATGCGGAGCCGTTTTATAATGTTTGCGGCGGAACACAGGACAACAACTCGCTCTGCGGTCCCTCCCGGACCGATCTTGTTCATGGAATTGTGAACTCGGACTGGCACATTGTTCTGGGGGGTGACGGGTACAAGCCCCAGATTGACCCGCGTGATCCGAATATCGTCTACGCTCAGTATCAATATGGTGGACTTGTCCGATACGACCGTCGGACGCATGAGCGTGTCTTCCTGACGCCTCAGCCGCCCTCGGGTGAACCGGCCTATAAGTGGAACTGGAACACGCCACTGCTGATCAGCCCGCACAATCCGGATCGCATCTATTACGCGGCAGAGTATCTGTTCGCCTCGGATGACCGCGGGGATAATTGGCAGATCATCAGTCCGGACCTGACCCGGCAGGTGGACAGGAATGCGCTGGAGGTCATGGGCCGTGTCTGGAGCGTCGATGCCATCGCCAAAAATGATTCCACTTCGATTTATGGTGCCGCGATCGCGCTAAGCGAGAGTCCGCTGGTCGAGGGCCTGATCTATGTCGGGACCGATGATGGCGTGATCTCCGTCACCGAGGATAATGGCGCGACCTGGCGCCGGCGGGACACGACACGCGGCGTGCCGCCCATGACGCTGGTCGAGGATATCATCGCCTCCGTCCATGATCGTGATGTGGCCTATGCCGTTTTCGACAATCACAAGCGCAATGATCACAAGCCCTATGTGTTCCGGACCCGTGATCGCGGGAAGACGTGGCGGGACATCTCCGGTGACCTGCCGGATTGGGGGGCTGTGCACACCATCGCCGAGGACCATGTCGACCCTGATCTGCTGTTCGTGGGAACAGAGTTTGGCCTGTTCTACACTCAGGACGGCGGTCGCAGCTGGTCGCAGCTCAAGGTCAATTTCCCCACCATTGACGTCCGCGATATCGAGATCCAGCGCCGGGAGAATGATCTTGTGGTGGGGACTTTTGGTCGCGGGATCTACATCCTCGACGACTATTCCCCCCTTCGCGTGCCGTCCGCGGTCCTGTCACAGTCCGAGGCCACGCTTTTTCCCGTCCGGGAGAGCTGGCTTTATGTGGAGGGTGACCTCTGGGGCCCCTCCGGTGGCGCTCAGGCGTCCAACGGGGATAATTTCTGGACCGCCGAGAACCCCCCCTATGGTGCGGTCTTCACCTATGTTCTGCGAGACGGTGTGACGTCAGCGGCCAAGACGCGCCGGACCGCGGAAAGGGAGATTGAGAAAGAGGGCGGAGACACACCCTATCCCTCCTGGGAGGCATTGCGGGCCGAAGATCGCGAGGATGAGCCGGCGATTGTTCTCACCATCTCGGATCCGGCCGGCAATATTGTAAGGCGTCTCACCGGGCCGACCGCGGCGGGGCTGCACCGGGTGTCGTGGGATATGCGCTATTCCGCTCCGGACCCCGTTCAGCTCAC
>CAJXMY010000284.1 GCA_913056435.1 uncultured Hyphomonadaceae bacterium
GACCGGCGGTTTGCCGGTACACCCGACAGCTAGGGGTCAGATCTGGGCACGGATCATGTTCAGAGCGGCCTCCAGCGTGGCCATGCGGATCTCATAACGGCCAATGTCCCCAAGGGTCAGCATCTCGTGGATCATGGCCTGGTTCTCGCGCGCGCAGGCAATATGAACGGTGCCCACCGGCTTCATCGGCGTTCCGCCTCCGGGACCGGCGATGCCCGTAACAGCCACGGCCAGATTGGCCCGGCTGTGTTCCAGGGCGCCTTCGGCCATCAGGCGGGCCACTGGCTCCGAGACCGCGCCATAATCGGCGAGGACGTCGCCGGCGACGCCCAGCATTTCGGCCTTGGCCGCATTTGAATAGGCGACAAAGCCGCGTTCGAGCACCTTGGACGACCCCGCAAACTCGGTGAAAAGTCCGGCCAGCAGGCCCCCGGTGCAGCTTTCTGCGGTGCTGATACGCACCCGGCGCTGCATGGCCTCATCCATGGTCAGAAGGGCAAGATTTCGGATGCGATCTGGAAACATGTGTCTATCCTGTCATGGAGGGCGTGGGCGCGAGGACGGCAACCGCCTGGGCCGCCATGCCCTCGCGGCGGCCGGTGAACCCCAGACCCTCGGTCGTGGTGGCCTTGATCGAGATCCGGTCTGCAGACAGACCCGTCACCATGGCGGTCCGGTCAATCATGGCCTGACGGTGTGGTTTCACCTTCGGTGCCTCGCAGATAATCGTCAGATCACAGCTCTCCAGCGCGTAGCCGCGCGCGGTTATCAGGCGCAGGGCTTCCGACAGAAAAACCGCCGAGTCCGCGCCTTTCCACTTCGGGTCACTCGGTGGAAAGTGATCCCCCAGATCGCCGAGGGCCAGGGCGCCGAAAATCGCGTCCGTCAGCGCATGCCAGCCGACATCGGCGTCGGAATGCCCGGCAAGGCCGGCGTCATGTGGAATGCGACAGCCACAGAGCGTGACGAAGGTTCCGGGTTCAAAGGCGTGGACGTCATAGCCTGTCCCGACGCGGATGGCGGCGGACGGCGGCTGCAAAAGCCTCTCCATGTGCTCGAAATCTCCCGGATAAGTAATTTTGGACAGCCGCTCCCGGCCTTCCGTCAGGGCGATGCGCGCGCCCCGTTGCTCGACGGCGGCCAGATCGTCCACCAGCGGGGTGTCCGCTGCTTCAAGCGCCGTCCTGATCCCGGCATAATGAAAGGCCTGTGGGGTCTGCACGCGGTACAGGTGGTCACGCAGTACGGTCTGGAGCTGCCCGTCCTGCCGGCGTTTGAGCGCATCTGACACGATCAGGGCAGGGGCGGCCGCATCGTGCGTGTCGAGCGCGGCCAGCAGCTGATCAATATCACCACATTGAAGCCCCGGGCGGGCGGCATCATGGATCAGGACCCGGTCGGCGGGACCCAGTGTCAGGGCGGCCAGACCGTTACGGACCGACTGGCTCCGTGTGGCGCCGCCCTCGACCAGGCGAACGCCTTTGCGCCACTTCGGATCATAATCCTGTGTTCGCCCCTCCGGCACCACCAGAACCGTCTCGTCGACCGCGCTATGGGCCAGAAACGCGGCGACGGACCAGGCATAAACGGGGCGCCCCAGCAAAAACTGCAATTGCTTCGGGCGTTCCCCGCCGGCTCTGTGCCCGCGTCCCCCGGCGACGATGATTGCTGCGACGGCCATGACCAGTGGCGTACCCCGTCTGCAGAAAAAAAGCCATATTCTTCATCGCGAGACTGGATAAGTTCGGTTGCCCATCTATTGTGCAATGAAGAGCGCTGTCAGGAACAAAATCATGAGCCCTGAGCACAATATTGCGGCAGAGCAGGTCTGGCTGGCCCCAATGTCCGGGTCCACCGACGCGGCGTTCCGTCGTCAGGTCGTGCGGTTCGGCGGTCCCGCAGTCGTCTCCGAAATGGTCGCGGGCGAGGCGCTGCGTCAGGCGCGCCCCGATGTTGTCCGGCGGACCTGCCGGCACGAAGGGACGGGCCGCTGGATCGTTCAGCTGGCCGCGCGTCGGCCGGAGGACATGAGAGAAAGTGCCCGAATTCTGGCCGATCTGGGCGTTGATATGATCGATATCAATATGGGATGTCCGGCCCGTCAGGTCACCGGCGGACGATCCGGGTCCGCCCTGATGCGGGAACCCAACCTCGCTGAACGCATTATGGTGGCGGCTCGCGAGGGCGCCGGCGATGTCCCGGTCAGCCTGAAAATGCGTCTGGGCTGGGATAATAACCTCTTGAACGCCCCGGAGCTCGCGGCCAGGGCCGAAGCGCTCGGCCTGGTCATGGTGACGGTTCATGGGCGCACCCGGTGCCAGTTCTACAAGGGCCAAGCCGATTGGGCTGCGATCGCGCACACCCGGGCTGCCACCCGTCTTCCCCTGATCGCGAATGGGGACATTACCAGCGCTGAGGACGCGCGGGCCGCTCTGGCGCGGTCTGGCGCCGATGGCGTCATGATTGGACGCGCTGCGCTGGGCCAGCCCTGGCTGATCGCCCTCGTGGTGGTGGTCACTCTGCTCGGCCTCGTCGCCATACTCATTGCGATCAAGTGTGTCTGCCACTCAAGGGAGGACAATGCTCTCAACAAAAAAAGAAAGGCGATTGAAATGAACTTCGGTGATGATGAGGAGAAGATTATAAAGCATCTCAGGAAGGACCTGGACTTTCTCAGACAATTATAAAAGAATGACTGCCCTTATACTATAGAGACAGTGAAATAATTATCAACCAAATGAATTCTGCACATAGGACATCGCCTCTTCTTCTTTCCATCATTTTTCCAGATTCGAGTGAGTTCGCATGCACATTCTGGACATGTGAAATGCGAACAAGGGTTAGTGATCACAATTCTTTCCCTTTCAAGGTATTCTGAG
>CAJXMY010000285.1 GCA_913056435.1 uncultured Hyphomonadaceae bacterium
AGGCCGACGAGATCGGCTTCCCCTGTGGCCAGCGCGCCATTCATGCCGGCCCGGCTGCGGAACCCGCCCGTCACCATGAGAGGCACATCGATCCGGGCCTGAACATCCGCCGCATAGTCCAGAAAATAGGCCTCCCGCATTCGCGTGCTGTGCGCCGTACCCTCTTCAAAGACCGGCTGCAGCCCATCGAGATCCATCATTCGGGGCTGCTCATAATTACCCCCGGAAATTTCGATAAAGTCGAGCCCGAGGGGGTTGAGCCACTCGATCACCTGCATCGAGTCGGCCTGCGTGAAGCCCCCTTTCTGAAAGTCGGTGGAATTCAGCTTCACCGCCACGCCAAAGCCCGGCCCGGCTTCGGACAGGGCCGCCTTAAGGGTATCCATGAGGAGGCGGGCCCGGTTTTCGAGACCGCCACCCCACTGATCCTCGCGCTGATTGGCCAGCGGGCTGAGGAACTGGCTGAGCAGGTAGCCATGGGCCGCATGGATCTGAACCCCATCAAAGCCCGCCTCGCGGGCCGCCCGCGTGGCACCCGCAAAGCGGGTGATCAGACGCTGAATGTCGTCTTCGGTCATGGCCCGGGGCCGGCCGAACTGGCCGCCAGGCAGGTCGACCGGGATCGCACTTGGCGCGTCGGGGGTCGGGTTGACCATTTTCTGGGTCTGGCGGCCGGCATGGCTCAGCTGCATGAACACCTTACCGCCCGCAAGCTTGCAGGCCTCCGCCCAGCGGGCCAGCATGCCGGCCTGTTCCGGATCGGGCGGACCATCGAGGACCACATTGCCCGGCGCTTCGAGATTGTGGCGGTCGACCTGCACATTGCCCGTGATCTGCAGACCAATGCCGCCCTCGGCCCAGCGCCGGTATAACCGCACATGACGCTCGGTAACCCGGTTGCAGGCATCGGCCAGCCTTTCCGTCATCGCGGCCTTGACGAGGCGATTGGGCAGGTCCACCCCGGACGGGAGAGTTAATGGACTATTAATTCTAATCGCCATGATGGAAGTCCTTGGAATCGGTTCACGAATGGGCTTACGGAAAGAGAACGATTATGGCCGCCTCAACACAAGCGCAATTGTTTGAAAACATGACGTCAGACCCATCCGGCTACTCCGCCCAGGATATTGAAGTCCTCGAAGGCCTCGAACCGGTGCGCAAGCGCCCAGGCATGTATATCGGCGGAACCGATGAACGCGCCTACCATCACCTTTTTGCCGAGATCCTGGACAATGCCATGGATGAAGCCGTGGCCGGCCATGCCAGCCGGATCGAGGTGGATGTGGATGGCGAGGGTTTCGTCACGGTGAGCGATAATGGCCGCGGCATTCCGGTGGGTGAACATCCGAAATTTCCGGGCAAGTCCGCCCTCGAAGTGATCATGACCACGCTGCACTCCGGCGGCAAATTCTCGAACAAAGCTTACGAAACGGCCGGGGGTCTGCACGGCGTGGGTATTTCTGTGGTGAATGCCCTGTCCGAACGGGTCGAGGTCGAGGTCGCCCGCGACCGGAAACTCTATGCCCAGACATTCGAACGCGGCCAGGTCACCTCGCCGCTGGAACTGGTCGGGACGGCGCCGAACCGGCGCGGCACGACCGTCCGGTTCAAACCGGACGCAGAGATTTTCGGCGACAAGCTGCATTTCAAACCGGCCCGCCTGTTCCAGATGACCCGGTCCAAGGCCTACCTCTATCGCGGGGTCGAGGTCCGCTGGCGGTGTGCGCCCGACCTGCTGGGCGAGGACTCCAAGGTCCCGGCAGAGATCACCCTGTCCTATCCTAACGGATTGGCGGATCAGCTCGCGGAGGTGTTCAAGGGCAAAGCCACGATCACCGACCAGATGTTTTCCGGTCTCGTGGAGCTGGACGATGGCAAGGTGGAATGGGCCATTGCCTGGACCGCGGCCGGCTTTGGCGACAATGACGGGTTCTCCCGCTGCTACTGCAACACCATCCCGACCCCCGATGGCGGCACCCATGAGGCCGGCTTCCGGTCGGCCATTACCAAGGCCATGCGCAATTATGCCGAGCTGACGGGCCAGAAAAAGGGCACCAGCATCACCGCAGACGACATTATGGGCCATTCGGGCCTGCTCCTGTCGGTGTTCATTCGCAATCCGGAATTCGTGGGTCAGACCAAGGACAAGCTGTCAACGACAGCGGCCTTTCGCCTGGTTGAGACCGCGGTCCGAGACCGGTTTGACCACTGGCTGGCCGGCAGCCCGAAAGAAGCGGACAAGCTGCTGGTCTGGGCGATCGAGCGGGCCGACGAACGGGCGCGGCGGCGCAAGGCCAAGGACGTGGCCCGCAAATCTGCGACCAAGAAGCTGCGCCTGCCGGGCAAGCTGGCTGACTGTGCCGACTCCAAGGGCGATACGGAGCTGTTTATCGTCGAGGGCGACTCCGCCGGTGGGTCGGCCAAACAGGCCCGCGACCGCAAGACCCAGGCGATCCTGCCGCTGCGCGGCAAGATCCTGAACGTGGCCAGCGCGACGGCTGATAAGCTGGAGAAGAATCAGGAACTCTCAGACCTGCTTCTAGCTCTGGGGACCGGAACAGGATCCCGCTTTAACCTCGATGATCTGCGCTATGAGAAGATCATCATCATGACCGATGCCGATGTGGACGGCGCCCATATCGCAGCCCTGCTGATCACCTTTTTCTTCAAGATGACGCCGGGCCTGATCGAAAGTGGCCGACTCTACATGGCCATGCCGCCTCTGTACCGGCTCTCCTATAAGGGTAAGACGGTCTATGCGATGGATGATGATGACAAGGAGCTCCTGATGGAGCTGGAGTTTAAGCCGAACCAGAAGGTCGAGCTTGGCCGGTTCAAGGTCCTGGGCGGGATGCACCCCTCCCAGCTCAA
>CAJXMY010000286.1 GCA_913056435.1 uncultured Hyphomonadaceae bacterium
GAAAATGACCGCGACCGGGGAGCCCCAGCTGTCATAGGCCGCCGTGGCATAGCCGGTCCCGGTCATGATCGAGATGACGTTGAAAAGCGATAGGAGGAGGCCATCATGCACCTGCCGGAACACCGGCGGATCGACGCTCAGCTCGTGCCAGATCAGGATGAAGAGACTGAGGCTGATCCACAGGGCGAGATACAGCCGGACCTGCGGGTCGCTGACCAGATTTTGCCAGCGCCCGTGGAACATGGTCAGCGCGATCAGGCTGAAGGGCAGGCCGGCGATCACCATGAAGAAAATCGCGGCGAAAATGGCGGGCGTGCCATTAAAGGCACCAAAGGAGGCGTCATGTGTGGAATAGCCTCCGGCAGAGACCGTGGTCATGCTGTGTGCGATGGCGTCGAACAGCGTCATGCCACTGGCCAGGTAGGCGAAGGCGCAGGCAAAAGAGACCAGCAGGTAAGCCAGCCCGATCTGGGTCGTGATTTCCTCGATCCGTGGCATGAACTTTCCGGACATGTCCGAGCTTTCCAGTCGGAACAGCTGCATGCCGCCGACCCGCAAAGCTGGCAGAATGGCGATGGCGGTGACGATAATTCCGATCCCGCCGAACCATTGCAGGATGGCGCGCCAGAGCAGAAGGCCCCTCGACTGGGTTTCGAGGCCGGTGATCACGGTGGCGCCGGTCGTCGTCAGTCCTGAAACGCTCTCGAACATCGCATCGGTGAGGGTCATGCCGACGCCCAGAAAGGGCAGGGCAGCCAGTCCGGGCAGGACGGTCCAGACCAGGACGGTCAAGAGAAAGGCCTCCCGCGCTCCGGTGCGTTCGGGCCGCTTGCCCGCGAGGATGGTCATGCCGACGCCAAACAGGATCAGGATGAGGGCGCTTCCGGCAAAGACCGGCCACTCGGCGCGCTGGTCAGCGACGTCGATTAACCAGGAGGGCAGCATCGCGCTCCCGAGCAAAGTCGTCATGATACCCAGTGCGAAGATGACAGTGCGCAGCTGCATGGCGCGCGGTTTACCAAGTAAATCCTGAGAAGACGTGTACTTTTTCCACTACGCCACACGGAGAACGGAAATAAATTTCCGGTATTTTGGGCGATTTTTCCACAGCTTTGAAAAAGTATTAACGAATTGCAAATTAACACTTTTTTTAAATTTTTACCTTGGCAGTCATCAGAATGTTCCGGCTTATTCCCGAAATGTTCAATTAAAGTTCTCAATAATACCAGTTGTGGACAGGCCGAATCATCGAATCTACCCATTTAAATCCATGCTCTCCCATGCTATCCCATTAAAAGATGGGCTGATCCCATTTGGATCGGCGGGCTTTGGGAGCAGGATGTGTTTGTCTCGACCTATGAGACATCGCTGGATTCGAAGGGGCGGGTGTCGGTGCCGGCGCCGTTTCGCCATGCCCTGAGTGGGGGCCAGCGCCTCTTTCTCTGGCCGGCCTCCGATGGCTCGCCCTGTCTGGAGGGCGGAGGTGAGGCCCTAATGACGCTTTACCGACAGACCTTGGCGCGAATGAGTCCGAACGATCCGGCTCGACGGGCCTTCATGCACGCGATCTTTACGCGTTCCGCCGATCTGAAAATGGACGATACGGGACGTATCAGCATACCTCGGCCACTTCTGGAAGGCGCCGGCATTGAGGGGCGGTTGATTTTCGCTGGTGCGCTGGACCGGTTCCATATCTGGGAGCCGGACCGCTTTGCGGCCTTTGATGCCGTCATGGAAGGCCAGCTGCGCGAGAGTCAGGATGCTCTGGACGCCCCCTTCCAGGCCGCACTGGCGGCGGGGGCCCTGAAGCTGGACGGGGAGGGGATGGCATGAGCCACGTTCCTGTCCTGCTGGCCGAAGTGCTGGACATGCTGGTGCCGGCGAATGATGAGCTTCATGTGGACGGTACATTTGGCGGCGGCGGCTACACCCGGCCGGTCCTCGCAGCCGCCGATTGCCATGTTTTTGCGATCGACCGCGATCTGGCGGCCATTGATCGGGCTGAGACCCTGGCCCTTGAAGCGCCGGGCCTCACGCCGGTCCTCGGGCGATTTGGCGAGATGGATAAGCTGCTGGCGGCGCTGAGCGTGACGCAGGTCGATGGTGTGATGCTCGATATCGGGGTCTCGTCGTTTCAGATCGATGAGGGCGCGCGCGGGTTCTCTTTCATGCGCGATGGTCCGCTCGACATGCGCATGGGCCAGGCCGGGCCGAGTGCGGCGGACATTGTCAACCAGATGGCAGAGGCCGATCTTGCCCGGGTCATTTATCAGCTGGGCGAGGAGCGCCAGTCGCGCCGGATTGCGCGGGCGCTGGTCAATCGCCGGGTCGAGCGGCGTTTTGAGACCACGCTGGATCTTGCCGACACCATTGAGCGGGCCGTCGGTGGCCGCCGTGGAAAAAAGGCGCACCCTGCCACGCTGACCTTCCAGGCCCTGCGCATGTTTGTGAACGATGAGCTTGGCGAGCTGGCGCGGGGGCTTGGCGCAGCGGAGCGTCTGTTGCGGCCGGGCGGCCGTCTGGTCGTGGTGACCTTCCACTCCCTTGAGGACCGGCTGGTCAAAACGTTTTTCAGAAGCCGGTCCGGGCAGGCGTCGGGCGGCAGCCGTTACAGGCCTGAGCTGGTGTCCGGACCGGCCGCCAGCTTCGAGGTTTTGACGCGCAAGGCGGTTGAGCCTGGAGAGGCCGAGACGACGGCCAATCCCAGGGCGCGCTCGGCGCGTCTTCGGGCCGGGCGTCGCACGGGCGCGCCTGCGTGGGGCGATCCGGTAGAGACGGGGGTGCAGGTGCCCACCTTCGGCGTCAGACAGAGGGTGGCATGAGCCGGAAAGCTTTCATCTTTGGCCTGTGTGTGATCGCCGTGCT
>CAJXMY010000287.1 GCA_913056435.1 uncultured Hyphomonadaceae bacterium
TGACGAATTTGCGAGCCTCGGGGGCTGAGCTGGCTGGGCTCTCGGGGCCGCCATACTCCATTCCCAGAAGATGGCCGCTCAGAAGTCCGACGAACTGGTCGTGACCGCGGCTTACTTCATCGCCCGCAATGCCTTTGTGTATGTCCATAAGCTCGTCGCCATGGGGCGACTCCGAGACCGGCTCGAACAGGATACGTTCATACGCCAAAATCGCATTGAGAAACGAGTCGCGCGGGTGACCCGGCTTCGACAGAAGTTTTCGGGCTTCCTCTAGGGCCAGGGTCTGGCGATAAATGGCCAGCTGGCAAAACAGATCTTCCTTATTGTCGAACATCAGATACAGCGCCGGGCGCGAAATGCCGGCCGCCGAAGCGAGATCATTCATGGACGTGCGGCGAAACCCGTAACGTGCAAAAACGCCTAGGGCGGCATCAAAAACAGCCGCGCGTTTCAGGTCCTGAACGGAATCGAAAGCCATCTCCCACTAGTTGCGGTTCGGCCCCCTCTTGTCAATAACGGTATGACAAATCCTGTTGAAACTGTCAGGATCTGAACCGGACTCAGGCGCGCGGAGCGCTGGCGCAGACCGGGGTGGTGGGCGTATTCAGCCAGCTGCGGATGTCCCGAAGGGCACGTGCGGCTTGGACCCGTTTCTTGGCCCGGCCCTTGGCCTTGCCGCGCAGGCGTTTGCCGTCGTCGTCGCGATTCGGGACCAGAGCCATGTCGGCCGGCGGGAACAGCCCGAAATTGATATTCATGGGTTGAAACGTTTGCCCGGCCGACAGATGCCCGCCGGTAATATGCTTCACCAGCGCACCGAGTGCTGTCGTATCGGGCGGTGGGGAAAGGCATACACCGAGTTTTTCGGCGGCTGCGAGACGCCCGGACACAAGACCCATGGCCGCGCTTTCGACATACCCCTCGACACCGGTGATTTGGCCCGCAAAGCGCAGGCGGGGCATGGTTTTCAGGCGCAGCTGTTCATCGAGCAGACGGGGCGAATTGATGAAGGTGTTCCGGTGAATGCCGCCCAGTCGGGCAAACTGGGCCTCTTCCAGCCCCGGGATCATGCGGAAAATCTCAGCCTGAGCGCCATATTTGAGTTTGGTCTGGAAGCCGACCATATTCCAGAGTGTCCCAAGGGCATTGTCCTGACGGAGCTGAACCACGGCATGGGGCTTGACATCAGGTGCATGCGGGTTGGTCAGACCGACGGGCTTCATCGGACCATAACGAAGCGTTTCACGGCCCCGTTCGGCCATGACTTCGATGGGCAGGCAGCCCTCGAAATAGGGCGTGTCCTTTTCCCAGTCTTTGAATTCTGTTTTATCCCCGCCAATCAGCGCATCGAGGAAGACATTATAACCGGCTTCGTCCAGTGGACAATTGATGTAAGCCGCGGTGTCGCCGTGGGGCCCCGGCTTGTCATAGCGGGATTGTCGCCATGCTTTGGTCATATCGATGGTGTCAGCGTAAATGATTGGAGCAATTGCGTCGAAAAAGGCCAGATCCTCTTCCCCGGTTTCTGTACGGATTGCCTCTGCCAGCGAGATAGAGGTCAAGGGCCCCGTTGCGATAATCACGCTGTCCCAGTCCTGCGGCGGGAGCGTGTCGATTTCTTCCCGAATTATGGTGATATTGGGGTGGTCAGTAAGTTGCGCTGTGACCGCTGCGGCAAATCCGTCTCGATCGACGGCGAGCGCTGATCCAGCCGGAACTTGATGGCGATCGGCGGTTGAGATGATCAGGCCTCCGGCCAGGCGCATTTCAGCATGAAGAACCCCAACGGCATTGCCTTCTGCATCGTCTGATCTGAAGCTGTTCGAACACACCAGTTCTGCGAGCCAGTCGGTGGTGTGTGCGTCAGTTCCGCGGACGCCGCGCATCTCATGGAGCACGACCGGAACACCCATTTCAGCGGCTTGCCATGCCGCCTCGGAACCCGCCATGCCGCCGCCAATAATGTGAAGGGGTTTCATGCTCATCCGGCCCACATGTGACGGCCATCCATCCGGGTCAAGGGGTGTGTGATGTCCGGCTCAGTTTGCGGACCTGGCCAGGCCGCGGCCGCGTGACCACGCTAATCGGGTCGTTTGCGTCAATCCCGCGCCGGGACATACGGCTTTTTCACCCTTTGCATGGCTCCCTCTGCCGCCTACATGAACAGGATGACAGATACAGTATTGGACGGACAGGCCTGCCTCGAAACGGTGCTCCAGAGGTGCCTGGCGAAAGGGGCGACGGCGGCGGATGTGGCCCTCGGGGTCTCCCGCGGTATTGGTGTTGAGGTCCGCGGCGGCAAGCTCGAATCGGTTGAGCGCTCGGAATCGCAAGGGATTTCACTGCGGTGTTTTGATGGCCAGCGTCAGGCTCACGTTTCCGGATCCGATCTCTCCGAGGCAGGTCTGGAGGCACTCGCTGATCGGTGCGTCATGATGGCTCGCGCTGTTCCGGAGGACCCCTATTGTGGGCTTGCGGACCCGGCGGAGCTTGCGACGGACGCGCTTGATCTGGACATTGACGGCGACCCTGAACCTGCACTGGAGCAGTTAGAGGCGGATGCCCTCGAGGCAGAGGCGGCCGCTTTAAGTGTACCGGGCGTGAAACAGGTCTCATCCTGTGGCAACAGCTGGTCCCAGTCGGAACGCTGGCTCGCGGCCAGCAACGGCTTTCGAGCCTATCGCAAATCCGGAAGCACCGGGCTTGGGCTCGCCGCGGTGGCGGAACGCGATGGAGCCATGGAGCGTGATTATGAAAGCCGGTCCTGTCGGCGGCTGGAAGATCGCCCCTCCGCCGTCGACATTGGGCGGGTTGCTGGGG
>CAJXMY010000288.1 GCA_913056435.1 uncultured Hyphomonadaceae bacterium
ACCAGAACGGGCAGGGTGGCCAGGGCCAGCAGCCACGACCAGCGGGGCCAGATGGCGAAGAGGGGCGCGAGGAGCACCCAGACCAAGGCATGATGAGCCGTGATCACCATCTGTCGGAGCAGCAGGGCGGCCACAAAGCCGGAGACAGAGGTTTCCCGATCGAAAAAATAGGGGCTGTGGCTGCGGATCAGTGTCGAGGCTTCTGTCAGGCTGGAGGCGATGAAGGTCCAGAGGATAAGGCCGAGGCTTATCCATGGGGCGATGTGGAAGGAGGGTGTCCCCAGAAGGGCAGACAGGAGGACACTGAGCGCACCCACCTGGAGTCCCAGGGTGAGGGTGATCCAGAACGGCCCGAACAGGGACCGTGCGTAGGTGAGCCGGATGGTTTTCAGGGCCAGATAGGGCCAGAAATCCGCCTGTTCACGCGCCATGGCGAGGTCGCGCCAGAGGGGAGCCCAGCCCCGAGTCATGACCTGTGTTGCCGGCGGACTGGTGGGAACGGTCCCCTCGACAGCCGCTCGGATCCGGCTTTGGCGAGCGGCGCATGCAGAGATCGACTGAGCTTTGAGACCAGCCTCTTCAGACGGGGCCTGATATGGGTCCAGTACAGGGTCTTGTGGGCATAGAGCGGCATGTGCGCGGCGAAGTCGAGATGGATGGCCAGAGCCTGTGCCCATTTGTGGTGTGTGACGGCTCGACGCCTCAGCCAGTCCTGTAGGTCTGCCCGCCCGAGTCGGCACAAGGCTGCGACCTCCGGATGCGTTTGGACCCGCTCGGCGCTGACATGGTCATAGCTGCCAAGCATGCGACGCCAGTTCCCGGACATGTTGTCAGGTGTGTGGCGGTAGCCGACGCAATATTGCCGGGTGACGGCAAAGGCATAGCGTTCTGCAATCGCGGTATACAGTTTGAGGTCTTCGCAGCCCTGCAGGCCCCGAGCCTGCAGACGTGGATCATAGCCACCACAAGCCAGAACGGCCTCGCGCAGCATTAGTGCTGCGCTGCCATTGCCGACCAGATTAAGCCGGCACATCCTGGCGAAGGCATCCCCTTCGATCGTCTGAGGACACTCATAGCGCAGGGTCCGGCCCGCCCCGTCGATCACGCGGCTCCAGCAGTAAACCAGCCCGGTTCGGGGGCCGGCCTCAAGCCAGCTCGCAAGCTGGGCTTCGAGCTTGTTCTCGGTCCAAAGATCATCGCCATCGCACGGCGCGATAAAACGGCCCCGGGCGGCCTCAATGGCGCGGTTGCGGGCATGGGCCACGCCATGATTGGATTGCCGCAACAGGCAGAAACGCCGGTCTCGCTCGACAAAGCCCTGCGCGATGGTGGCCGTTGCATCCGAGGAGCCGTCGTCGACCACGATCACCTCAATCCGTTCATGGCTCTGGCGCCGGATCTGGTCCAGCGTCTGTCCCAGATAGGCCGCGGCGTTAAAGGCGGGCACGATAACCGAGACGAGCTCACCGGCAGCGCCGGGGCTCATATCAAAGCCCTCCGCCGCGGCCCGATGGGATAGACCAGGCCCTCGGCATAGCCGAGGAGTTCTGCAAATACGAACCAGGTCTTCGGGCAGCGCCCATGGCGCAGGCGACGCCAGACCCGCGCGCCGAACCAGACCGGCAGGGCCACCATGATCCGGGCATAATTCCCATGGTCGGGGAAACGCTGGGCCTGCACCCGGAGGGCCGCGACATGGCCCCGCATATAGGCTTTCAACTGTCGCTTCAGAGCATCCTCCGTGTCGCGGTGCTCGTGCCGGACCACCGCCGCGGGATGGTAGAGACAGCGCCCGCCCTGTCCGAGGATCCTGTACCAGAGTTCAGAGTCCCCCGAACAGCCGGCGGCGCCAACATCGAGGGAGGGGTCGAACAGGCCATAGCGGCGGAAGGTGGCCGCCCGGAAGGCCATGTTCGCGCCAGCTCCGATTTTCCAGGCCTCGAACCCTGTTTTCCGGGCGGCCTGAAAATCCTCATGGGCAAAGAGTTTTGGGCAGTCGCCCCGTCCCAGCGCCCACTCGGTTTCCAAAAGGTTGGCCGCAAAGCTGTCTCGTTTCAGGGGCAGCACGTTGCCCGTCACCGCGTCGGTTCTGGCATCCTCGAAGGCGACGCGGATCTGCGCCAGCCAGTCAGGCTGTGCGATCGTGTAATCATCCGTCATCGCGATCAGGGCGCCGCGCGCGGCACCAATGCCGGTATTTCGGGCGATATCGAGGCCGGGTCGGTCCTCCCGGACATAACGCACGCCGGCGGCCGCGCAGAGACACCGGGTCAGCGGGTCCCGGGATGCATTGTCCACCACAATGATTTCGTCCGCAGGCTCTGTCTGCGCCCGGACACTGTCGAGGCAGCGGCTGAGAATTTGAGGACGGTCGCGCGTACAGATGACCAGGCTGAGGCCCGTCTCAGGCCCCGGTGGGGGCATCCGGGCTGACTGTGTTGTCGCAGGACAGGACATGAACACCTCCGGCTCTCGCCAAACATGTCCCCAAATAAGACGTCCCGTTTCCCAGCTACCAGCAAAGCAAAGAAAATGCCAATTTCAAATGTATACTTGAGTATATTTAAACTTGATCGGTCTGGATTTTCGACTCGATGAGGTCCGCGGTTTCCTGAAGGCCGTAGAGGGCGATGAACCCGCCGAAGCGCGGTCCCTGACTCTGCCCCAGAAGCACTTCGTACAGTGCCTGGAACCAGAGCCGGAGATTGTCAAAGGCGTGGTCCTTTCCGACGCTGAAGGTCAGGGTTTGCAGTTCGCCAGCCTGGACGAGCCCGTACCA
>CAJXMY010000289.1 GCA_913056435.1 uncultured Hyphomonadaceae bacterium
GGTCGCTCATCCGATGGCCAAAAATGCATGTCACTCGGAGTGACGCCTTCCTCGTCCGCCATCCAGATCCACGTCCCGGGGACGTTGCCTGCCGGCCAGAGTGACCAGGTCCACTTCCTGCTCCACCTGTGCCTCCAGTCGGTCGGCACAGCGCTGTCCCGGGGACAGATCTTGAACTCGAATCGTGAGCCTTGGGGCATCCAGTGCCCATTGTCTTCACTGAAGCTCACGTTCTTGGGCCTCTTCTCGATTTCATCACGAAGAGCCCGCATCACCCGGGGTGGATAGGCTCTGTCATGCATGCCAAAGCAGTCTCGGAGACGTGCCATTGGCTGAGCATCATCTGGAAGTGCTGGCACATTCGGAATGGCTGGCACCTCCGCATCTCCGATGACCCTCAATCTGCCTTCACCTGGTCTTGCAACTCCCGGGGAGTCATAGGACACAGGTACATCTGGCTCAGCTGCCCGGGGCACGTGCTCAGCTTTGTGGCCTCCATGCCTCCACCTGGCCGCCCCCCGGGGGGGTGAATCTGTGCCAAAGTCAGCCTCCCCCCGCTCCACCTCCTCTGCCTCCTGTTGTGCTGCTGCTGCCGCTCTGGCTGCTGCTTCCTGAGCTAGCTCCTCCTCCCGGGGAGGTAGGCCATGTTCTTCTCGCCATTGAGCTCGTCGCCGGGTCACTGCTTTGGATCTAGAACGGGCTCTCGAGCCGGGCTCGTTCGCCTCTTGTGCTTCCTCTGCTGCCTCTGCGCCCCCGGGGGGCGGTCGAGAGCGGTCTCGTCCATCTGCGCCACAGTCGGGTTGAGGACGTATTCGCCATCAATCCAGCCAACACGCGCAGCGGCAATCGGCCCGAAGAAGGGAACGCCCGACAGGCACAGGGCCGCCGAGGCGCCGATCATCGCGGCGATGTCGGGATTGTTCTCCATGTCATGGGCCAGAACGGTACAGATGACCTGCGTCTCGCACTTGAAGGAGGAGGGGAAGAGCGGCCGGATCGGACGGTCGATCAGGCGGCTGACAAGGGTCTCGTTCTCGGAGGGACGGCCCTCGCGCTTGAAGAAGCCGCCCGGGATCTTGCCGGCGGCGAACGCCTTTTCCTGATAGTTGACCGTCAGCGGGAAGAAATCCTGGCCCGGCTTCGGGCTGTGCGCCGCGACGGCGGTACAAAGAACGGTGGTCTCGCCGAGGCTGACCATCACCGCGCCATCTGCCTGACGGGCCACCTTGCCGGTCTCGAGGACGAGCGGGGTGCCGTTCCAGTCAAGCTCTTTGCGGAATATCTTGAACATCGATATCTGTCTCTTTTCTCATCATGATGCCGGGTCAACCCTCAGACAAACCCGCAGACGCGGCCCATTGGCCCTGTCCGCCGGCAACAAGAGGATGTCTGGTGATGTTTTTGGGGGGTATGTCGACCGTCGCTCGGTCTGCGGTTCCGGTCGGTTGGGCCCCCGCGCCATCATCTGTCGGGCCCCGGCTTTTTTCCTGTTCTCTTGTTTCGGCGCTGTTGTGGCATGTAAGTCCCTAAAAAGCAAATGCTAAAAGCAGATGCCGAAGGCGGCGCCCGGTCCAAGGATCAGGATCGGGATCGGGCATCGGGATAGGGGCCCGAAACGACGACGGCCCGGCAGCTGTTGCCACCGGGCCGTTCGCATATTCGAAAATCGCTGCCGGGCAGCGCCGGATCAGCGGCGCAGTCCCAGACGGGCGATCAGATCCTTGTAGGCCTGCTCGTCGCCGGCCTTGATGTAGTCCAGAAGATTGCGGCGCTGGCCGACCATCGACAGCAGGCCCCGGCGCGAACCGAAATCCTTCTTGTGTGTCTTCAGATGCTCGGTCAGGTTCACGATCCGCTCGGTCAGGATGGCCACCTGAACGGCGGCGGAACCGGAATCGCTCTCCGACTTGCCGAATTCCTTGATCAGCTCGGCAGTACGTTCGCTGGTAATCGACATCGAAACCTCCTTCGGTCTCTCCACCAGGGCGGGCCCGGATGGATCAAAGATTAAAAACACGCAGCGGATGCAGCTGTCCGGCCTTTACAGAGACCAGCGCCACGGGAACGCTGCCGGCGATCGCCACCCCGGTTCCGGCCGCGACGACTTCCGCAAAACGCGCCTCTGCCGCGGGGCTGAGCGCAGGAAGGGTCTGGCCATGACGGAGTTTTGCCGCCTCGCCCGCTGAAACAGGTAACGCCGGGATGTCGTCCAGCGCACTTGTCACGGGCTTCAAATGCTCGAAAGCGGCGGCACTATGCTCCAGCTTTTCCAGAAAAGCCAGTGAAATCGCGTCACTTTCATCAAACGGGCCGACCGACAGGCGCCGCAGACGGCTGACATGGCCGACCGTCCCCAGCGCGACGGCGAGATCACGCGCCAGCGACCGGATATAGGTGCCCTTGCCGCAGGCCACGAAAAAGGTGGCGCTGCCCGCATCAGCGTCGCGCAATTCCAGCCTGTCGACCACCACCGGTCGTGATTCCAGCTCGGGAAGGCTGTCCAGCCCGTCGGCCACCGCCTTGCGCGCGATGTCATAGGCACGCGTGCCATCCACCTTGATGGCGGAGAAGATGGGCGGCCGCTGGTCGATCTCGCCGGTAAAGCCGGGCAAGGCGGCCTCGATCGCGGCGCGCTCGGGCCGGTTGTCCGACGTGGCGATCACCTCTCCCTCGCGGTCGTCGGTGCTTGTCTGGCTGCCGAACTGCAAGGTGAATTCATAGGATTTCGCGCCATGCATGGCATAGGACACCGTCTTTGTCGCC
>CAJXMY010000290.1 GCA_913056435.1 uncultured Hyphomonadaceae bacterium
TCAACCCGAGCGCTCCCTTCGTCTATCGGTTAGGACGCCAGGTTTTCAACCTGGAAAGAGGGGTTCGATTCCCCTAGGGAGTGCCACGGGTCGGCTCGCATGGCCATGAACAACAGGTGCCGCAGCCTCTCCAAGGTGTTTTGGCCGCAAAGGTGGGCGCGAGACCTGCCGGCCTTCAAGCGTTTCTTCGGCTCAATCGGACCCTCGAACCAGCCAATAGAAGCGGTATCTGCGATCCTGTGAGCCGCAAGTTTGGACCAGGATGTTTTTCTCAGCTTTCGTCGCTCGCAGCGAGACTGCGAACACGTTCGATCATCTCGCTGGGGGGCGTTGTATGATAAAACACATCAACAATTTGTCCTGACGGGCCGAAAAGATAGACTACGGTGGTGTGATTGATCCTATGGCCGCCATGCTTGTCACGTGCCGAGTTCGTTTCGCGTCGGACCTTTAAGTTCCGGATGACATCATTGGTTTGCCGTCTTGTGCCGGACAGGGTGATGAGCTGGCCCTCTGAAGTCGATTGCCATTCCTTCAAGGCCGCTCTCCGGATCTCCGGGCCTGTCGCTCCGACAGCTGGGTCTGGCCGCCCTCTTTGGTGGCCGTCATGGCCTGTGGCCAGCCCTCCTGAGAGGTCATCAAGACGAGGTGCGCGAAAATCGATGAAAACAGCTTGCGCGGGTACCCCCTCGGCTTTGAGGGTTTCTGACGCCATCCGTATGGCCCCGATCGCCACTGGGCAAGCCTCGCCACATTCCATGAAGCCGACAAAGACAAGGCTGAATTTGCCACGAAGCTCGGCATCTGAGAAAGGTTCTCCGGATGTGTCTCGAAGTGTGAAAGGTCCGCCGAGGCTTTCCAGGGTTGGTGCACTATAGTGTGACTCCTCCACCCCATGATCTGAAACTTCAGAGGGCATGGCCCAGATGGCTGGCAGAGTGCTGCTCAGAGCGAACAGGGCGAGAATATAGCGCGTGACTCTGTGCGGCGTCATGGCGTCACCTCTATGACAGTTTCAGCGATACCCCGCCCGCCATCTTGAATTTCTCCTGTGATCCAGTCGCGGAACTCGAACACCACTTTGTAGCGGCCCGGTTCTGTTGGACGGAAAATCAGGTCTCGCCGTTGCGCCGTGACGGTGTCGAAACTTTCACCGGGCTCAAGCAGCATCGGACTGCACCAGGGACGGTGCCGCCCACCGAGTTCACGGGAATCGATCCCGACAATTTCGGTGGTCAGGCCGTAGACGGTGGTGCGAACCCGGGAGTAGGATGCGTTCACAAATCTTGACAGGATGGTCTGTCCGACCCGGGCTGAAATTTTCACTTTTCGATTTCGTTTTGTACGTCTGCTCGGAATGCCTGTCACCATAAAGTGTTTGGGTTTGAAGATGTTGAGCTGTGCGTCTTCGCCGCACAAACCCGCAGAATGATTTATTCCTCGGTAGCGTGGGTCGACATCGTCCACCACCCAGAAGGCTTCGACATCATAGGCCGGCCCTTCTTCGAAAAGGCGTCCGGGCCCGCCTGAAGGATCAATGATCAAAAGCCCATACATCCCCATTTCAAAGTGGAGAACAGTGTTCTTGTGGCAGTGGTAAAAATAGGTTCCGGGCCGGTTAGCCTGAAACTGATAAGTATACTCGCCTCCAACTTCGAAGCTGGTGTGCCCGACACCGTCATTGAACGGTGTGGGTTCAATGCCGTGCATATGGATCGTATGGGTGTTCTTGTTGGCTTTAAGATTGATGTGAATAATTTCCCCTGCGGTCGCCCGCATCATGGGCGCAGGAAAGGTGGTTCTGCCGCTTTTGCGGTCTTTGAATGTCCAGAATTCCAGCTCCTCACCCCGGCCCATATTGACCTTTATGCCCTTCGCGCCCTGCCTTTCGAACCGGCGATCGGGGCGCCGGCGGTCGGGGGTGCTCGGGCTTCCATCATAAACATTGCAGCCGAAGGTATCGAAATTCAGGTCGCCAGATACACTCGTTTCAGTAAAATCAACTTTGGCCATGGGGACGGTCCTTTCGCTAAAGATCGCTCGGGATGTAGGGGCCGAGCATTTGCCAGTCTGTCACGAGCCCCTGAGGGTAATTTCCCCCAGCTGCGGTTTGGGACATCTCAATGTGGCAATGCATCGGATATTTGAACGGGAACGGCTCTTGCCTTGGCGGCCAGGCATTTTCGGGGATGTCTGGCGGCTTGCAAAAGGGCAAAAGGAGATCTTTCCGATCCATCGGCGACATCAGCCATGTATCCAGTTCGATAATGTTGTCGCGGGGCTGAGACGGCGCGTTCCCGCCGCTTTCGCTAAGGCAAAACACGTGATTGCCATGAATGTGCGGCCCATGTGTGGCCATGCCCACATTGACGTTTCGGATCAAGCAAGGCTGTCCCAAATATCCTTTTGGAACGGTGTTATAGTCATGGGCTGCATCGTAGCCCGAGAGCCCGTTCAGGGTGAAATAGTCCGGTGTGAATGTGCTCATAAACTCTTCACGCCGGATCTGTGTGCCTGCCTCAAGGCGCCTATTGAAACGGCTATCAATTGTATTGAAGACCCAAATTTTTTGGCGCTCCGGATCATGAGGATCCCAGGCGCCAGGCAGCGCTACTGAGTTCCCCAGCGCTTCAAAAAATTTCTGGAGCTTCAGGCTCTGCTCATGTCGACTGTAGGGTGTCGGCACACCAAGCGCTGTGTCTGGAGTCCGCGGCACCGACACCATGACGCCATGCAATCCAAGGACTCTGTGAAC
>CAJXMY010000291.1 GCA_913056435.1 uncultured Hyphomonadaceae bacterium
AACCCCCTTTCAGCGCCGTTTCAAGCTGCGTGTCGCGCGGCTTCGCGGTGAAGCCGGAAGACATGTTCGCCGGCGTCACAGCGATACTGGACCGTGCCAGAGACCTCGAAATAGGCCATCAGGCCGATCAGCAGTCCCTCAACAAAGGACAGCAGGAGGTCGCCCCGGTCCGACCGGTAGACGATATCGGTGACGCCCGGTTCCCCGGGGACCATCTCGAAAACGGGCATGCTGGCTTCCGGCATCATCCGGGACACGCTCATATGCATCCGGTTGAGATTGGTCAGGAAGGTGTCGAGAGTGCTGCCCGACAGCGTGAAGACAGACCTGTAGGCCGAGGAGGTGGCATAGTCGATCCAGTACTGGCCGAATTTGCGGAGCAGCTCCTGGCTCTCGATCCCGGTGGCTTCAACAATGCAGGCAATGACCGACAGAGTGGTCTCATCGGAATAATGTTTCGCGGTGATGAAGTGCTCTTCGTTCAGACCGGATTTCTCCAGAATGATGGCCCAGGTGGCATCGCCGAGCTGGTCTTTGACCATGCTTCGCGCTGCCGTATGAATCATGCCGTACATTGTCCACCCATAAACTTTTCCCGATCCCATAAAGACACAGAGCCCTTAAGGATTGCTCTATATTTATGTTGAAACCACGCGGAGTTTGGTGACCTCTCTTCTCCGATCAGATGGTCAGTGGGGCGCTTTTCCGTTATCTGTGGCGAATGATCGTAATCGCCTGGTTGATTTATGTTCCTCTGCAGCTGGGCTGGCTGCCGCTCTCTATTCTCGGGGCTGTTTGGGTCGGATATAAGCAGATCGTGGTCAGCCGACGGCTGGGCCTGTCGCAGACCGCCATTGAGATCATTAACGGACGCTGGACCGGGGATGTGTTCGGGCTGCGTCCGGATCCGTGGTCCCGACGTTTGGCGCGACACCTGCCCAATACGTCCACGGCGGGTCTCGCCCTTTGCCTGTTTCCGCTTCTGGTCGCGCGCTGGATCGCCGGCCGGCCCATCCTGTATCCCCTGCGTCCCGCGGATGAGGCTGCCGGCCTCGCCAATCTGGTCTTTTCCCGGTCGCCGCGTTTTGATCAGCTGATCGAGGCTCACCGGGCCAGGGTCGAGCAGGTCATGATCCTGGGGGCCGGTCTGGACACGAGGGCCTACGGCCCTCTGGCGGCGACCGGCCTCAGCCTGTTCGAACTGGACCAGCCGACAGAGCAGCGGGCCAAGCGCGCCGCCCTGTCCAGAGCGGGAATCTCGTCGGATCATGTCTGCTTTGTGGAGGTTGATTTCGCGGCCGGTGACTGGTCTGGGGCGCTGCTGCACTCCGGCTTTGACCCGGCCCGGCCCACGCTCTTCCTGTGGGAGGGCGTGACGCTCTACCTGTCAGACGCCGATATCGCGCGGACCCTGAAGACCCTGCACCTTCTTTCGGCGCCGGGAAGCGTTCTTCTTCTCGATCTCTACGCCACCCGGTTCCTTGCACTGGCCCGGAAGGGGGCGATGGCTGCGGTGCTGGAGCAGACCGGAGAGGGCGTGGCCTTTGGTCTGGATTTGTCGTCTGATGCCCCGGCCTGCCTCGACCGGTTCGCGGCGGCCCACGGGCTCCGGGTCGATGCGGCCTACTTTCTCGGATCCGCCCATCGTCAGGGGCCTTTTGCGGTCATTGCAGCGCTCCTCTTTGAGCCGTCTGGCCCATGAAAAAACCCGCCCCTGAAAGGGACGGGTTCCGTCCGGTGAGGCCCACCGGGATTTGTGGTCAGTGTGCGTCCTAGAACGCGGCCTGGACGCCGACCAGGACGAGGCTGGTGGTGGCATCGCGCTCTGACCAGGTGCTGCCGTCCGGGAAATTGCCGCCGGTCAGGAAGTTGAGCGGCGCAAACCCTTCAACATGGGTCAGTTCGCCAAACAGGTTGACGTGATCCACGAGGTCATAGGACAGGCCGGCGACCCACTGGTTCTGACGTTCCCAGGGGGCCCCGTCAGGACCCGCGATAAAGGTCGAGAACTCGAAGGAGGCATCCAGATCGTCCCGCAGGGCATAGCGTCCGCCCACGCCCCAGGATGTTGTCTTTGCCGCTTCGAAGACGCTCAGCGGATTTGTGGGGTCCGGAACCTGTGTGCCGGGCCACTCATCCAGGGTCTGGGCGTATTCCGCGATGACGGTCAGCTTGTCGAACACGCCCTTTCCGTAGACGGAATAGGCCGGGTTGTTGTCCGTGCAGGGGTTGAAGTGGAAAATCGGATAGGCCTGACAGTACGGGCTGCCGGCTTCGTAGCTGGCGCCGAGCTTCAGGCTGGACTCGTTTTCCATGTCCCAGGTGTAGTTGGCGTCGAAGGCGAAATTGTTCACCCGTGACGGGACGCTGGTGTCATTGACCGGCACATTGGCAGCCCGGAACTGGGCGCCGCCCTGAACGGCCATGGCGCGGATGTTCCAGCCATTGTTATAATAGCCCACCTTGGCGCCATAGGCGAGGCCGGCAAAGCTGTGCCAGACGGTTGAATTGGTGAATGGGCTGACCGTGTCGTTCAGGCCGAAGTTGCCCGCCACGTGGCAGTGCATCTCCACCAGCCCGGGCATCACCCAGTCGTCCCCCGCGTCGTGGACCGTGTAGCCCTCGGGGATCTGGACCTCCGACGCCGGGCCGACGGCCTCGATGCGGGCGTCCCTGACGAGCACCACGCCGTTGTTCACGACGGAGCGCCCCTGCCACTCGGCGGTCAGGATCTTGGACGAGCGGATCGC
>CAJXMY010000292.1 GCA_913056435.1 uncultured Hyphomonadaceae bacterium
CAGACGGTCAGCCATACCGTCGACAATGCCAATTTGGGCGGTGAACTGTTTCATTTGGATCATCTCGCCAAGTTTCTGGGGGATCAGATGGGCGTTTTCGGCCCGGTGAGTTTTCTCGCTCTCCTCGCCGGTTTGACCATGCTGCGCCGGGAGCGGACCCCGGACGAGGCCAGCCGCGAAAACTGGCTCACCTGCTTCATTCTGCCGGTTCTGGTAATCATTGCCATACAGGCCGTCCTGTCGCGTGCTCACGCCAACTGGGCGGCCACCGCCTACCCCGCGGGCTGCGTGCTGATCGCCAGCGTTTTCAGCCGGGTCCGAGCGGATCGCCGGATCTGGTTTCTGACAGCAGGTCTGGTCGCGCTAGCCATTCAGGTGGCCCCTGATCTGACCCTCCCCGTCAAAGGGTCACTCGGCCTCGGCATTGGCGCAGCTTTACTCGGCGCCGGGGCCCTGGCCCGCTGGCGTCCGGTCGGGCTGTTCTGGTCCGGCGTTGGGCTGCATATCGCCCTCACCGTATTTCTGGCGGCGGTCACGCTGGGACCGGCACACTGGGTGAGCGCAGCTGGCCTGGACAACACTTTCAAGCGAACGCGGGGATGGACCGACCTGTCCGCCCAGCTTATTGCAGAGGCCGAACGCCTGACGCCGACGGCAATTCTTGTTGACGAAAGAGAGGTTTGGCACGGTCTGGATTACTACACGCGGCACACCAGGCCCGCCCCGCTCATCCTTTGGCGCTATCTCGATGCACCCAAGAATTTTGCGGAGCAGCGCGCACTGACCGAGGCGATGGATGAACGGGTTCTGGTGGCCTCGTATCGTCCCCACAGGCGGCCTCAGATCCGGGACGATTTTCGATCCTGGACACCACTGGGTCAGATCAGCGTGGACCTGGGTCATCGCAGCAATGGATGCCCCCTTAACCGCACCTTGCACCTCTACCTTGCATCTGGGTTCCAGCCCCGGCCCCGAACTCAGGAGTGGTTCGCGGCCTATCAGGGTGAAACGCTTGATGCGCCCCCGCCCTGTCCGCCCCCGCCTCTGGCCGACATGGACACCCCATAAATCGCCGCTTAGGTCTCTTCCGACCCATGACCCGACTCAAAGCCATCCTCGGCCCGACCAATACGGGCAAAACCCATTACGCCCTTGAGCGCATGATGGGTCACGCCACGGGCATGATTGGCTTGCCGCTGCGGCTGCTCGCCCGCGAAGTCTATGATCGGGTGGTTCAGGCTAAGGGTCCACGGGCCGTCGCCCTTGTCACCGGGGAAGAGCGCATTATCCCCGATCAGGCGCGTTACTGGGTCTGCACCGTCGAAGCCATGCCGACCGACCAGCGCGTAGACTGTCTGGTCGTCGATGAAATCCAGCTCGCCGAGGACGAGGAACGCGGGCACGTGTTCACCGACCGCATCCTGCATGCGCGGGGATCACAGGAAACGCTGCTCCTTGGCGCGGAAACCATGAGAGAGCCTCTGCGCGAACTTGAGTTTGATATTGATACTGACGTTCGAACGCGGTTCTCGACTCTCGCTTACTCTGGATCCAAAAAAATTACCAAGCTTCCCAAGCGAACAGCGATCGTCGCATTCAGCGCAGATCAGGTCTACGCGATCGCCGAAGTCCTGCGACGACAAAAAGGTGGGAGCGCCGTTGTGATGGGGGGATTGAGCCCCAGAACCCGCAACGCCCAGGTCGGCCTGTATCAAAGTGGTGAAGTTGATTTTCTCGTAGCCACAGATGCCATTGGCATGGGCCTCAACCTCGATGTGACGCGGGTCGCCTTCGCCGGCCGCGCCAAGTTTGATGGCCGGCGCCATAGAGCCTTGACAGCGGCCGAATGCGGCCAGATCGCCGGCCGCGCCGGCCGGTTCCGAGATGATGGGGAATTTGGCGAAACCGGCAACTGTCCGCCCTTCGAGGACGAGCTGATCCACGCCATTGAATCCCATCGCTATGCGCCGGTGGCCGAATTGCAGTGGCGGAACTCCAGTCTCGATTTCCGTTCTGTCCGAACATTGATCGCCAGCCTCGCCCAGAAATCGGACCACCCCATCCTGCGCCAGAATCCCAATGCGTTGGACGAGTGGGTTCTGCGGCGAATGGCGGAAGACGCCAGTATCGGGCCAGACGTTCGCGGCGTCGAAAGGGTGCGCCGACTGTGGGACCTGGCGAGATTACCAGATTTTCGCAAAGCCGGGCCCGAAGGCCATGGACGCCTGGTCCTCGGCCTTGCCGAAACACTTTCCGACCCCGATGCCCGCCTCGGAAACGATGCCATGGCCCGTCGAATTGCCGCTCTGGACGTGAAGCTCGGCGATATCGCCACCCTCCAGCAGCGCCTCGCCATGATCCGGACCTGGACCTACGCCGCCTTCCGTTCCGACTGGCTCGCGGAGCCCGAACACTGGCGGAAAAAAACCAGAGAGGTTGAAGACCGCCTGTCGGATGCGCTACACGACGCCCTGACATTACGTTTTGTCGACCGAAGGACGACGGCGCTCATTGCCGGGCTGAAAAGGGAAGATGTTTTGACCACAGAGGTATCCGATACGGGCGACGTCATAATTGAGGGGCATGCAGTCGGACGACTGGTTGGCCTCAACTTCGTCCCGGATACGACAGCTTCCACGCTGGAAGGACGGACCGTTCGCAATGCGGCCCTCAATGCTCTGCAGCCCATCATCGCGGAACGTCTGAAGTCACTCTCAGGCGCGCCCGAATCCGGCCTGCAGATCAGCG
>CAJXMY010000293.1 GCA_913056435.1 uncultured Hyphomonadaceae bacterium
TTGTTGGCCTGATCAATCATAATCTGACCGATCAGGCTCTGGCGCACTGTATCAACGTCTCGGCGGCGCGTCTGGTCGTGACCGGGGCCGATCAGGATATCGCCATCCAGACCGCGCGCGATCATATCGAGGGCACGCTTCCGATCTGGACGCTGGGCGGGAAAGAAGGGGAAGATCTGTCCGCGGCATTGACGGACCAGTCAACCGACCGCCCCGATCCGATGCATCGTGCGGGTCTCCGGGGGCGGGATGTCGCGCTGTATATCTATACGTCCGGCACGACGGGACTGCCCAAGGCGGCCCGGATCACGCAGGCGCGTCTGGCTGGGATGATGCGCAGCTTTATCGCGCCCTGCGAGGTCACAGCCCGGGACCGTGTCTATGTCAGCCTGCCCCTCTATCACAGCACGGGGGGAATTTGTGGTGTGGGGGTCGCCCTTTTAACCGGAGCCTGCCTGGTTCTGCGCCAGAAATTTTCAGCCAGCAGCTTTTGGGACGATTGTGTCGACTATCAGGTCTCCGTGATCGTTTATATTGGTGAGCTCTGTCGCTATCTGACCAACCAACCCGCCCATCCCCGGGAAACGGCGCACACGGTCCGCACTGGATTTGGCAATGGCTTGCGCCCGGACATCTGGGAGCAGTTCCAGAGCCGCTTCGGGATCCCGAAACTGGTCGAGTTTTATGGCTCAACCGAAGGCAATGTCAGTTTCGCCAATGTGGATGGGAAAGTGGGGGCTGTCGGACGGATCCCCTCCTATCTCAAACGGAGTTTTGAACATGTCGCTTTTGTCCGGTTCGACATGGTGGAACAACAGCCTGAACGTGGGCCGGACGGGTTCTGTATTCGGGTGGACACCGATGAGCCCGGTGAAGCCATTGGCCGGCTTGGAACTGAGACGAATACGCGATTTGAAGGCTACAAGGATCCGGCCGCGACGCAGAAGAAGATCCTGCGCGATGTGTTTGAACCCGGTGATCAATGGTTTCGTACCGGCGACCTGATGAAAAAGGATGCTGAGGGTTATATTTATTTCGTCGACCGCGTTGGCGATACATTTCGCTGGAAGGGTGAGAACGTCTCGACCAATGAGGTCAGCGAGGTTTTGTCTCAGGCACCTGCCGTGGCCACCGCAAATGTCTACGGGGTTGAGGTCCCCGGCGCCGATGGACGGGCCGGCATGGCTGCAATTACGGTGAAGGGCGAGGTCGACTTCGACACGCTTTTTGACTGGATATCGCAGCGGCTTCCAAAATACGCCATCCCATTGTTCATCCGGGTTCAGAGAGAAGCCGAAACGACCGGAACTTTCAAGTATCGCAAGGTCGAGCTGGTCGAGGAAGGCTTCAATGCCGAGGAGATCAATGATCCAATCTGGTATCTGGAGCCCCGGCTGAACAAATATGTTGTTCTCACCTCCGAGGCCTATGCTGACTTGCGGGCCGGAGCGGTCCGCTTCTGACATGGACGGGCGCGATCAGATGGAGACGCCGCGCGGCCGGGTGCTGATTATCGCCGGCTCCGACAGTGGCGGTGGCGCAGGCATTCAGGCCGATGTTAAGACCGTGACCGCGCTGGGCGGATTTGCGATGACCGCCGTCACCGCCATCACGGCTCAGAATACTCTGGGCGTCCAGGGGATCTGGCCGGTCAGTCCTGAGGCGGTTAGCGCGCAAATCAAGTCGGTTCTGGATGATCTGGGCGCCGATGCCGTCAAGACCGGAATGCTGGGCTCTGCCCGTTTGGTAGAACGCGTAGGCGAGAAGCTTGATGCGCAGGCCCGGGATCTCCTGCGGATTGTCGATCCGGTCATGGTGGCCACAAGTGGTGACCGTCTCGTGGATGAGGCGGCGGTCAGTGCTCTGGCTGCTCTGCTGATTCCCGGCGCGGCCGTGGTCACACCGAATGCCCCAGAGGCGGAGATCCTTACGGGGAGGGTGGTCGATTCGGTCGATGGCCAGAGACGGGCGGCGGAGCGCCTTTTGGAGCTGGGGGCCCAGGGCGCGCTGGTGAAGGGCGGTCATATTGAGGGGGACAGCCTGACCGACGTCCTGCAGACCACACAGGGTGAGTGGATTTTCGAGGCCTCGCGGATCGACAGCCGTGCCACCCATGGCACAGGCTGCACGCTGGCCAGTGGTCTCGCGACCCGCCTCGCGCTTGGTGACCGCATTGAGGTAGCTGTAGAGGCGGCCCGGAGCTATCTTCGCGGGGCGATCGCCCATGCGATGGATCTGGGCCGTGGGCGGGGGCCGGTGAATCATGGCTGGCCGATGAGGCATGGATTGCGGGATTAATTCGGATCAGGTGGGGTTTAGCTCTGCGGCCGACGGCCTTATCTCTATCAGGCCAACAGCCCTTGAAAGGGAAGGACCCGCGGTGCCAGAGATCCAATTTGCGCAGATCGACGCCTTTGCCAGCGAGCCCTTTACCGGGAATCAGGCCTGTGTCATGCCGCTAGAGGCTTTTTTGCCGGACCCAATTCTGCAAAAGATTGCTGCGGAGAATAATGTGGCCGAGACGGCGTTTCTGGTGCCGGATGGAGACGCCCGCTGGCAGCTGCGCTGGTTCACTCCGACCACCGAAGTCCCGCTTTGCGGTCACGCCACGCTCGCCGCCGCGCATGCGCTGTTCACTCTTCAAGGCGTCGACGCCCCCTCACTGACCTTTGTGACGCAGGTCTCCGGCGAACTCTTCGTCACGCAACGCCCGGACGGGCGCCTCGAGATGGACT
>CAJXMY010000294.1 GCA_913056435.1 uncultured Hyphomonadaceae bacterium
CGTCGTGGTAGCCAAGGAAGTGGAAGTCATCGGCGTAGAGCTGGTTGACCAGCTCGATCTCCCTTTCTCCGTAGTACTCGGGAATGCGTGAGTTGGCCGCGGTCGGATGGGCCGGCACCTCGATGATGGTCTCGTCGTGGACCGGGATGCCGGTGGCGTCGGCGGGGAGCGAGAGGTGGGGGGAGCGGCCGCGCCCCCGGCTCTCGAACACCAGGTAGCCCTTCTTGTTCAGCGCCTCGAGGTGCTGCTGCGGGGTCCGCCCGGGCGGAACCGGTTCATCGGGATAGTCATAAGCGAGCTCATCAAGACTGAAGCGACACCGCGCGACAATCTCCAGCGTTCGCTCCAGAGCCGGCTCGAACCCTCTGAAAAGACGATACATTTCCTCCGGGCTCTTGAGGTGGCGCTCAGCATGGGCCTCGAGCCGGAAGCCGGCCTGCTCGATCGTGCAATGGGTCCGGATACAGGTCAGCACATCCTGCAGGGGGCGGCGCTCCGGGGCATGGTAGAGCACATCATTGACGGCCACGATCGGCGCGCCGCACGCCGCGCCCAGTGCGTCGAGTCGGGCGAGGTGTTCGCGATTGCGTCCGCCATAATGATAGCGGGCTGCGAGATAGCAGCGCCCCGGCCACAGCCGCGCAAGCCGGGCGAGGGTGGCCTCGAACCCGGCATCGGGCGGGTCCGGCGGCAGCAGGATGAAGAGCGAGCCCCCGGCATGGGCCTCGATGTCGGCGAGGGTGAGGTCGCAGTCCCCCTTCTCGGCGCGCCTCTTGCCCAGCGACAGGAGCTGCGATAGCCGGCCATAGGCGGCCCGGTCCGTCGGGTAGCAGATCAGTTCCGGGCCCTCGCGGGGGACGAGGCGGGCGCCGACGAGAAGCCGGCTGCCAATGTCGCGGGCCTGGGTGTGGGCGCGAACCACGCCGGCCAGGGTATTACGGTCGGCAATGCCAATCGCGGCCTGGCCCAGCAGGGCGGCCTGGCTAACATATTCTGCCGGGTGCGACGCCCCGCGCAGGAAGGAAAAATTCGTGGTGACGGCCAGCTCGGCATAGCCCCTCATGCGAACAGCCCATGCACATACCAGTCGGGCGGGCCGCCGCGGCCATCCGCGTACAGGCCATCGCGGAACAGCCAGTAGCGCCGCCCGGCCTCATCCTCGACCCGGTAATAATCGCGCGCCCGCGGCAGGGTCCGGACGGGCTCACCGGGCAGGTCTTCGGCTTCCAGCGCGGCCCGGGCCTCGCGAATGCGGTCCGCGTCAGCACGAGGGTCCATTTTCGGGCTGAGCCAGGCCCGGTCGGTGCCGGGGGGCGTCGCTGCCGTGCGCAGCGGGGCGTG
Organism: uncultured Hyphomonadaceae bacterium; assembly: GCA_913056435.1. GTDB lineage: Bacteria > Pseudomonadota > Alphaproteobacteria > Caulobacterales > Hyphomonadaceae > Henriciella. Next base: position 1,342 of record CAJXMY010000294.1, read on the forward strand.
GTGGCGCCACCAGGCGGGACTGATCCGCTCTGGACCGTCGGCGCGGACCACCCGGCGCGGCAGGCGCCGCCAGATGAAGCGCTGGGGCGGCCCATCGGGCACTTCGGCGAGGACCGTCACCCGTTCCGGCGGGGTCAGCAGGCGGACGGGCCGGGGCCCCTGCGGCCCGGCGGTCGGCAGGTCGGGCAGGTCGCCGTCGAACGGCGTGTCGATCTCGCTCTGCTCGGGGATGTGGTCGGCGACGCCCCGGCCCACCCGGACCCGGCCGGGGCCGAGCCGGGCCTGCAGACGGTCAGCGAGAGCGGCCAGCGCCACCGGATCGGCATCGCTGGCGGCAAGATCGCCCGACAGGGCCATGGCCGAGAGGTCCATCGGGCCGGTCCGCTCGGCTTCCAGCAGGAGCAGGTCAATCCCGAAGCCGGGATCGAGCTGGTCGATCTGTTCACCAAACAGGCGCAGCACATGATCCGGGTCTCGGACCGGGCGGGCGGTCTGCACCGACACGCTGTCGCGCTGGCCGTCGGCATGAAAGGCCAGCAGGGTGAAACCCCGTGCGCCCCGGCCCTGTGCCGCCAGCCGATCGCAGAGCTGGTGCGCCAGCTGGTCAAGGCCTTGCCGTACAGCGTCGCTGGAGCCGATCGGTTCCGGACAGGGCAGGTGGACACTGTGGGCGGGGGCCGGGCGCAGCGGGTCGAGCGGCGCGGCGCGCTGGCCAAGCGCCTGGTCCCGTCGCAGCAAGACCGCGTCCGCGGCGGATCGCGACGGGAACCGCCGGGCCAGCGCCTTGCGGTCAATGTCATAGAGCTGGCCGATCCTTGTCAGGCCGAACCGCCGCAGCAGGGTTTCGGCCTCGTCTGACAGGCGCAGGGCCGTCATGGGCAGGCTGGCGAGGCCCTCGGCCTCGGCTCCGGGTGGCAGGCCGGTGCCCGGGGCGGCGCGCGCAAGTGCGGCGGCGGCGGCCTGTGTTCCGGCGAGACCAAGGCGGTGGGGCAGACCGTCCCGGTCGAGCAGGCGGCTGAGCTCGGCCATCAGGCCCGCCTCGCCACCATAGAGATGGGCACAGCCCGTCGTGTCCAGCATCAGCCCGTCCGGACCGTCCAGGGCGACCAGAGGGGCGAGGCGAATGAGCCATAGGCCGAGGGCCTGCAGCGCGGCCTGGTCGGCGGCCCGGTCGATCGGCGCGGTGGCGAGATGCGGGACCCGGGCGCGGGCATCGCTGAGACCAAGACCGGGCACGACGCCCAGCGCCCGGGCCGCTGGTGTCGCCGCGGCAATGGTCAGGCCGGCGGGGCTGGTCTCGGTCAGGGCAAAGGGGCGGGGTGGCCTAGCCGGTGTGGCGCCAGTCGGGAGCCGGGTCGGCAGGGTGGAGCGACGGGC
>CAJXMY010000295.1 GCA_913056435.1 uncultured Hyphomonadaceae bacterium
GCCTGTTCGCCCTTGGCGAGGCCGTCGGCGATCTGGGTGAGGCCCGCGGTCACCCGGCCGCAGAAGGCCGCGTAGGACTCGGGGTAGTCGCCATCGTGCGCGCCGTCGGCCCACCGTCCCATGGCCGCCAGGAAGAAGGAGAAGAAGCCGGCCTTGCCGCCGCCCCGGGCGGGCTCGAGGCCCGCGGCGAGGGCGGCGCCCGATGAGATGCCAATGGGAATCCCCTCAAGCCGGGCGAGCCGGCGGGCGGTGGCGAAGGCTTCATCATTGCTGACCCGGATGGCTTCGTCCATCAGCGACGTGTCCATATTGCCCGGGACGATGCCGGCACCGATACCCTGAATCATGTGCGGACCCGGTTCGCCACCGGACAGGACGGGGCTGTCCTCGGGTTCCACCGCGAACATTTTCAATCCGGGCTTGAGGGCCTTGAGCGCCCGCGCACATCCGGTGAACGTGCCGCCTGTGCCGATGCCGGCAACAACGCCATCGACCTGACCCGCGGTATCGGTCCAGATCTCCTGCGCCGTCGTCGCCTCGTGAACGGCCGGGTTGGCCGGATTGTCAAACTGGCTGGGCATAACGGCGCCGGGGGTGCTGGCGAGGAGTTCTGCGGCCTTATCCAGCGTGGCCTGAAGACCGCCTTCTTTCGGTGTGAGATGCAGTTCGGACCCGCGCAGGGCAAACATCTTCCGCCGCTCGATCGACATGGATTCCGGCATCGTCAGGATCAGCCTGTAGCCCCTGGAGGCTGCGACAAAAGCAAGGCCGATTCCGGTGTTTCCGGAGGTCGGTTCAACCAGCGTGGTCTGCCCGGGCGTGATTTGACCCGCCTGTTCGAGGGCCGTGACCATACCGATGGCGATCCGGTCCTTGACACTGGCCAGCGGGTTGAAGAATTCCAGCTTGAGCAGCAGGTCGGCCTTGAGGGAGTCTTCCGCCGCCAGCTTCGGCACCCGCACGAGGGGCGTATTGCCCAGCGTTTCGAGAATAGAATCATAGATTCGGCCGCGCCCGGGGGCATCCAGTTTCAGGCCTTGATAAGTCACAGTCTTGGTCATCACGTCCCCCTTTTGAGCGGAGCTTATGCGGTTTGACTGGGCCTGTCCTCTACAAAAACGGACGGCGTCCGAAAAGGTCGGGGGTTTGCCGCTGAAGGCTGCGCTGTGGGAAGCCGCTGCGATGAGGTGGCCCGGGCTCAGACCAGCGCATCATCCCGCGGCGCAAAACGGGCCAGAAGATAGGCCGCCGTGTCCTCGACCGGCTCGAGTTTGCCGAAGGCAAAGGCATTGCGGTCGAGGACAAGATCCCGTGGTCGCAGGGCGCGGGAAATCTCCAGTCCGTCCAGGCTGCGGGCCCGGGAAAAAGCGACATAGGCCTGACCATGGGCAAACATCCCCCGGTCCAGATCAATATAGACCTTGTCCAGCGTCAGCCCCTGCGCCTTGTGGATGGTCACCGCATAGGCGAGCCGCACGGGAAGCTGTCGAAAAGTGCCAACAACTTCCCGGGAAACTTTCTTGGTTTCCGGATCGAGACTGTACCTATACTTCTCCCAGGCCGCGGGCTCGATTTCGTAGACATGACCGTCCAGGGCGACCAGAACATTCGCCCCATTGAAGCCTTCCACCGTCGCCAGAGATCCGTTGACCCAGCGCCCTTCAGGATCGTTCTTGATCAGCATGACCCGTGCGCCGACCTTCAGCTCGAGATCGGCCTCGGTGGGATAGGATTTCTCATCGAAGGTTCCGTTGACGCGGGCTTCAAAGATTTTCTGCTGGCCGCCAAGCTCGTCCAGCCGGGCCTGGTTGATCCTGAACGCATTCGCATTGTTCGGCGTCAGCACGACATGGGTGTCGCTGGCCTCCACCGCCGTGCGATCGGACACCAGATCCTGCAAAAGGCGCTCATCGCTGGGCGTGAGCCGCGCCTGGCGCATGGCCCCGAGGAGGGCGAGAAAACGCGGGTCAGCCTGACGAAAGACATGTTTCAGGGCCAGAAGTGCGAATTCCCCCTCCCGGAAGGCCGGGGCGTTGAAGAAATAGGGCCCGCCATATCGCTCCAACAGGATTTCGGCTTCTTCCCCACGGACGACAGGCGGCAGCTGGTGCAGGTCGCCGGACAGGATCATCCGGACCCCTCCGAACGGCCGCTTCGATCCGCGATTGAGCTTGAGAGAGCGGTCGATGGCATCCATCATGTCGGACCGCACCATGGAAATCTCGTCAATGATGATCGTCTCGGCCGCTTTCATCAGCCGGGCGGTTCTCAGCCGCTTCACATCCTGCGGTTCAATCAGCCGTGGTGGAAACTTGAAAAAGGAATGCAGCGTCTGACCCCCGGCATTCATCGCGGCCACGCCGGTGGGGGCAAGCACCAGCGCGGTGTCGCCCGCGTCGGCCATAAAGCGCCGGAGCAGGGTGGTTTTTCCTGTTCCCGCGCGCCCGGTCAGGAACAAATTGCCCTGCGCACCGGCACCCTGGGCCACCCAGTTGGCGGGCTCGGCATAGACGGACTGGGGCGTCAGGTCGGTCACGGGAATCGGCAGGTCGGAAATGACTAGGTCTACAGTGAAATTCGGTATGGTGTAAGCTATCCGGCTCTTGGAGGGGGATTTTTCCCTGTCTTACAGACTCCACAAGACTTAGGCATCTAAGCCGTTCTTGAGCTTCCTACCCTGATGCCTGAGGAGCGAACA
>CAJXMY010000296.1 GCA_913056435.1 uncultured Hyphomonadaceae bacterium
TGCAGCAATTCGACATAGGCGGTCAGATTGTCGGTCAGGCGCGCGGTGGTTTGCCACATGGCGCTGTGCAGGACGGCTTCCGAGACGTCCTTGCCGATCTGGTTGGCCGAGGTCGGATTCCGCATCAGATAGCCGAACTTATCCGCCCGGTTGCTGCGCTGGTAGTTGGCAATGGCGGTCACGGAGCCGCCAAAGGTCAGACGATCGGGCAGAGCGCCGTCCTGAATGGCCTTGAGCTGGACCAGCTGCTTGGTCGTGACATCTTCAGCATGGTCGAGGACGTCATAAGTGTAGGAGGAATTCATCCCCACCACGCCGCTGTCGCCGGCGGAGTCTTCTTCAGGTGCGGAGGATGGCACGACCCGGACAACCGGGTCCGCCTGGGCGCCGATCATCTGTTCGATGAGGTCGCGCAGCTCGGCATTGGAGCGTTCCAGCTCCTGAATGCGCTGTTCAAGATCAGCGGCCGACGGTGCCTCTCCGTCTGCGCAGGCCAGACCCGCGCCGGCCAGGGCGAAAACCCCGGCCTGCATCAGTAATTTCAGTTTCATTGTGTCCCCTTCTCCCGTTCCGGGATCCGATACAAACCCGCCAGCACCCCATCTGGTCGGAATCGGATTGGGTTACCGTCACGGAAAATGAATCAGAAAGCAACTCTCGAAAAAGAAAAAAGGATATAAAAAAGCCTTTTCGAGAATACAAAAAATATTCAAAGACGCATTGTCAGAAATTGTGACATATTCGTCACGAAATCTCAAAGCATACCGAGTGCCGCGAGCTTAGAGTCCTGCCCGTCAGGCCACTCCAAAGTGGCGGAGAGGGATCCGTTTCTCAGGCTGCGGGCCGCCGCAGACTGACGGCGAGGCTGGCGATCCACGCCGCCATGACAAGGTGGGAGAGGTGCCAGCTCAGATCCGGATCGAGCAGGGCGGAGCGGCGAATGAACAGGGCGTTGAACAGGAAGAGGCTGGCCCCCGCCATGGCGAGCCACCGGTCACGGAGGCGGGGATAAGCCCGCAACCCGATCAGCGCAGGAATGATCAGGGCCAGCAGGAGAAGGAGAGGCATCAGGGCCGGGCGCCACAGCAGGGCCAGAGCGAGCGCGGCGGCGAGGCCGAGGCAGGCGACGGCACGGTCCGCCCTTGGCTGGCGAGGCCAGATCCGGGCGCTGACCAGCTGCGCGGTGATCAGGGTGAGCGCACTCAGCCCGCCGAGCTGGGACACGGCCCGGTGAAGGGTGGACAGGCTATCCTGCAGGCTCAGGCCGAACCGGATCGTTCCGATCAGGGCAGCAGTGGCGAGCAGGGCCGCCCCCATCGCGGCATAGGGGGCCCGATGCGCCCAGAGCTGGCGGACCGCCCAGGCGGCCGAAAGAGTGAGGACAGCTTCGGAGAGGGCGTAATGGGCCGGCATGCAGCAATCCGCGCGCTCAGACGATGGCCTGAGCCGGTGCGGCGGGCACAGGTGAAGAGGGGTCGGTTCCCGCCTGCGCGGCGGCGGCCTTGATCTGCAGAGAGGTCTGGCGAGACCCGTCATGACTGTAGCCGGGTTGGCCGACAAGGTAGAGCAGCCGCTCTTTCAGGGTTCGTCCGCGGCCGAACACATCCTTCAGGATCGACGCGTATTCATGGAAAATGATCACCAGCGGATTGAACGTCTCAAGATCCTTGACGAGCCCATAGTCCGGCTTGTCCTCGGGGGCCTCGGCCACGAAGGTTCCGAACATGCGGTCCCAGATGATCAGCGTCCCGGCATAATTGGCGTCGAGGTAACGCGGATTCTTGCCGTGATGGACACGGTGGTGTGAGGGTGTGTTGAAGACGGCTTCAAACCAGCGCGGCATCTTGTCGATGGTCTCGGTGTGCAGGAAGAACTGGTAGATGGCATTCAAGGCACCGCAGAAGATCACCACCACCGGGTCAAACCCGATCAGGACGAGGGGAATTTTCAGGAAGGTCGTGCCGCTGAAATGCTTCGTCCAGCCCTGGCGCAGGGCCACGGCCAGATTGAAATTGGTGCTCGAATGATGGGTGACGTGCATGGCCCAGGGCCACCGGATCCGGTGTGCCATGCGGTGGTGCAGATAATACCGCAGATCATCAAGGACAAAACAGGCCACAACCGACAGCACCGTGATCGGTATGCTGGCCACGCTGTAGGCGGACGCCCAGAACAGCATGCCGACCGTCAGGAAGGCGGTGGCGCCATTGGTCACCACGCTCATCAGGCCGAGAAAGATGCTGACGCCATCATCTCTGGCGTCCATTTTGCCACGGGCGCGGAAGAATTTGACGGCCAGGGTCTCGACCAGAATGGCGGCAAAGAAGACCGGGATCGCATAGAGCGTGATCTTCGCGGCGACGATCTGTTCAATCATGTGCATGTCCCCCTTGCCCGGCAGGGCCGGCACACTGTCTCCCGGCGGGAGGACAATTTCAATTCCTTTTTGACTCAGCAAGCAGTTTGATTGATAACAGATGGTCAAGGGTTGGCTGGTTTTATTTCTTTATGTCATCAGTTCTGGATCTTCGCCTGCTTCAGCATTTCACGGTGGTCTACCGTCTGGGGAGTTTTTCGCAGGCAGCGTCCGAAGTGGGCCTGTCCCAGTCCGCCCTGACCAAGCGGGTGCAGCAGCTTGAGGGCGATCTGGGCGTGGCCCTGTTTCTGCGGACCACCCGTTCGGTGACGCCGACAGA
>CAJXMY010000297.1 GCA_913056435.1 uncultured Hyphomonadaceae bacterium
ACCTTCACCTTTGGATGCACCCCGTACCAGACCAGCAATATCAACCACTTCGAGCTGCGTCGGTAAAACCTTGGCGCTCTGAGCGATTTCGGCAATCTGATCCAAACGAGGATCGGGAACAGCAACCCGGCCCGTATTCGGTTCAATGGTACAGAAAGGATAGTTTGCCGCTTCTGCCGCTGCTGTTTCAGTCAGCGCGTTGAAAAGGGTCGACTTGCCCACGTTTGGCAGCCCGACAATCCCACATTTGAAGCCCATCAGCTCAACTCCTCACAACGTCATCAGCGACGATTTAGGTTATATTTTATTCCAAACAGGGCTGCTTCTACCGAGACCGGCCAGCGCAGACAAACCCCGAAGGCAGACCATCTAAACTCGGCCTATATCCCGCGCTGCCGGGGGTCAGACTTCGGTGCCGGAGCCAGACGCATCACTTCTGTCTGAAACCGTTCATCCAGGTCATCCACCAGGAAATGGGCCGCGCGGCTGCAGGCTGACAGGAGCGCCTCAACCCAGGCGCCCTCTGACTTTGGAAAGTCAGCGAGCACATAGGGCATAACACGAGACTTGTCGCCAGGGTGACCAACCCCGAGGCGAATGCGCCGGATCTCCGAGCCGCAGTGAGCGATCATGGATCGTATCCCATTATTCCCCGAGTGACCGCCGCCGCGCTTCACCCTGACACGACCGTGCGCCAGATCAATCTCATCGTGGAAAACAGAGATCCGGTCGGGCTCAAGCTTGTAAAAGTCCACTGCGGCCCGCGCCGACCGACCCGTTTCATTATAAAAGGTTGCAGGTTTCAGCAGCAGAACCTTTTTGCCGCCGATACGTCCTTCGCAGACATCACCCTGAAATTTCTGACGCCAGGGGCCAAACCCATGATCAGCGGCAATCACATCAAGCGCCATAAACCCAATATTGTGCCGATTGCCCGCATATTTGGCCCCAGGATTTCCTTGTCCCACAAAGATATGCATCACATCTTCCTGCAGCTCACGCGATATGAAAATGGCGGAACCGCGTCGCCGCCATTCCGCCATCCAATTGGTCAAGGACCGGAACATGGCAACCCTTAGGATGCGGCGTCGTCACCATCAGATTGCCTGATGGCTTCCACCTCATCGGCCTCAGGCGCCGTGTCATCACTGGCTGGCCCGGCAGAAACACCCCGCCCGACGATGGATGCGATCGTGAAATCGCGGTCCGTAATTGTTGGCTCTGCGCCCGCCGGCAAGGTCACGTTTGAGATTTTGACATTGTCTCCAATATCCAGACCTGTCAGGTCTGCCTCAATGGAATCGGGGATTGAGTCAGCCCGCACGTTCAGCTCGACAGCATATCGAACGACGTTGAGCGCCGCCCCCTTCTTGAGGCCTGGGCACTTATCTTCATTGAGGAAATTCACGGCGACTTCTACGGTGATCTGCTGATCCGCCCGGATTCGGAACAGGTCAACATGCTCGGGCATATCAGTCACGGGGTGCATCTGAATGCCCTGTGGAATGACCAGCTGCTTTTTTCCGTCATGCACCAGAGTGGCTGTTGAGGAGAGGAACTGCCCGGTATTGACCGCCTTGATCACCTCGTTGAGCTGCAGATTGATGGCCACAGGATCTTCCCCACCACCGTAAAGAACCCCTGGCACTAAGCCATTCCGGCGTGCCTCACGGGCTCCGCCTTTGCCGACGCGCTCCCGCACGCTCACATTGAACACGATCTCTTTAGACATTGTTTTTCCTTTCGCCCTGAAGTCCGCCGCCCTCCACGAGCCGGTGACTACCTGACAGGCACAGCCTATCGCTGCCCTTTCATCAGCGCCGGTCTATAGACACCCCATTGCGACAAAGCAATGGCGCACTCCAGTCAGCGCCAGTGTTTAATCAAAAAGTTTCGAAACGCTTTCATTATTGGCGATCCGGCGAATGGCCTCGCCGAGAAGCGGGGCCACGGAGAGCACCCGCAGGCTGCTATTCGCCAGATCCGCCTCGGATGGCAGGATCGTGTTGCAGATCACCAGTTCTTCCATCACTGACGCCTCGATCCGCTTGACGGCCTGGTTCGACAACACCCCATGGGTGACATAGGCGCTCACGGAATCGGCCCCCATATCGAGAAGCGCCTTTGCGGCATTACACAGGGTCCCGCCGGAGTCGCAGATGTCATCGACGAGAATACATTTTCGGCCGGACACATCCCCAATGATGTTCATGACCTCCGAGACGCCGGCCTTGGGGCGGCGCTTGTCGACAATTGCAAGATCGGCACCAATGCGCTTGGCAAAGGATCGCGCCCGCACGACGCCCCCGACATCGGGAGACACCACCATAAGTTTTCCAACATCATTGCGACGGGTGATGTCATCCACCATGACCGGCAGCGCAACCATATTGTCGGTCGGAATATCGAAAAAGCCCTGAATCTGACCGGCGTGCAGGTCTATGGTCAGCACGCGGTCAGCCCCCGCAGCGGAAATCAGGTTGGCCACCAGTTTGGCCGAAATTGGGGTCCGTCCGTCGGTCTTACGATCCTGCCGCGCATAGCCAAAATAAGGAATAACGGCCGTGATCCGGTCTGCGGAGGCCCGTCGAAGCGCATCGATGGTGATCAGCAATTCGAGCAGGTTGTCATTGGCCGGTCGCGAGGTCGACTGAATGACAAACACATCCTCACCGCGGACATTTTCATTAATTCGG
>CAJXMY010000298.1 GCA_913056435.1 uncultured Hyphomonadaceae bacterium
ACAACGGGGTTCCCGAAAGGCGCAGTGCTGAGCCACAAGAATCTTGTGAACAACGCGCGGCTTTTCTGCGCGCGCAAAAACATAGGGTCACATTCGGTTTGGGCTAATTTCATGCCACTGTTTCACACGGCGGGCTGTGCAACCGGGGCCTTAGGCTGCCTTCAAGCCGCATGCAAGATGCTCTTGATCAAGCGGTTCGACGCGGACGTCTTTGCACGATTGATCGAGGAAAAGGGCGTTACATGCTGCTTCGCCGTTCCCACCATGCTGTTCGACCTACTGGAGTCACTCTATAAAACCCCGCGAGACATGTCCTCCCTCGACGTCATCACGACCGGTGGCGCGCCGGTGCCGCCCGACCTGGTCCGCCGAGTGCGGGACCGCCTGGGCTGTCACCTGCTCAGCGCCTTTGGACAGACGGAGCACAGCCCGATGATCTGCCTGAACCCGATCGAGGCCACGCTTGAACAGATCGTGGAGACGGCAGGCCAACCACTGCCGCAAACAGAGGTTTCGATCCGTTCACCTGAAGACAATCGGGTGCTCCCGATAAATGAAGTCGGCGAGATTTGCGCACGATCCTACGCCGTGATGATCGGCTACCATGACAACCCGGAGGCCACTGCCGCCGCCATCGATCATGACGGCTGGTTGCATACCGGCGACCTGGGCACGATGGACCCTCAGGGATTCTTGCGGGTGACTGGACGGGTAAAGGACATGATCATTCGGGGCGGTGAAAACCATTTCCCGGCCGAGATAGAAGCGGTGCTTGTGACCCACCCTGACGTGGCGCAAGCGGCTGTGGTCGGCCTGCCCGACGAGAAATGGGGTGAGGTCATCGCGGCATTCCTGCTGTCCGACCAACCCCTTGATGCCGCCGATTTACGCACTCACTGTCGCGCGAATCTGTCCGCACAGAAGACACCCACCGTCTGGGTGCGCGTGCCCGACTTCCCGCTGACAGGTTCTGGCAAGGTGCAGAAATTCGCGATTCGTGAGAAGTTCCTCGCAGGCGATTACGGAGAGGTCCTGCAATGAGCGTGCGAATTGAAAAAGACGGCGCCGTCTGGACTGTTATCCATTCCCGCCCAGAGGCCCGTAACGCTATGGACCCCGAAAGCGCGGAGGCACTCTTTGACGCTTTCCAGTCTTTTGACGCAGACGACACCGCCAGCGTTGCCGTGTTCTGGGGCGAAGGCGGTGCCTTTTGCGCCGGGTGGGATTTGAAGCATGCGGCTTCGCTTGCTGGGGCCGAGGCACTTGATCCCTTTGACTTTCCCGATGAGGGAGAGCCACCGATAGCGGCTATGGGACCCAGCCGGTTGGCGCTGAGCAAACCAGTGATCGCCGCAGTAGCTGGGCCTGCCGTGGCAGGCGGCATGGAACTAGCGCTTTGGTGCGATATCCGGGTAATGGAAGAGACCGCCTTCATGGGGGTCTACTGCCGCCGCTGGGGCATTCCGCTGATCGACGGGGGCACGGTGCGCTTGCCACGTCTAGTTGGCGAAGGTCGCGCGATGGATTTGATCCTGACCGGCCGCCGTGTGGACGCGGATGAGGCTTTGCGAATTGGCCTATGCGAGTACCTGGCCCCCGAGGGCGGCGCGCGCGCGCGCGCGGAAGCGCTGGCCCACGATATTGCCCGTTTACCCCAAAGCTGTATGAACGCAGATCGGCGATCGGTGCGAGCACAGCACGGGCTGTCGATACGCGACGCTCTGCGACAGGAATGGCGCGGTAGCAAGGCCGAGGTCACCAAAGGTGTGGAAGGCGCAGCCCGCTTCGCAGGCGGCAAGGGTCGAGGGGGCAATTTCAACGATGTATGAACTGGCCCTCACCACTTCCCATGCCCCGACCCAGTCCGACATGGAGACGCGCGAAATCACCATCGGCGCTTTGCTGCGCGAGGTCGCCGCGGCGCGACCGGAGGCGGAGGCCTTGGTCGAAGTCAGGCAGGACGGATCGACAGGGCGGCGCTGGACCTACGCGGAACTGCTGGCCGACGCCGAGCGTCTGGCCATGGCGCTCTCCACCCGGTTTGCGCCCGGCGAACGAGTGGTTGTCTGGTCGCCCAACAGTCCCGAATGGGTGCTGATGGAGTATGCCTGTGCACTGTCCGGGGCGGTTCTGGTTACTGCGAATCCGGCCTTTCAGGAACGCGAACTGGCCTATGTGTTGGAGCAGTCTAGGGCGGTCGCCCTGTTCCTTGTCGAGGAGTTCCGCGGCAACCCGATGGGTCGGATCGGGGCTGATGGAGCGGCGAGCATCCCATCGATGCGCGAAGTCACTGACATGGAAAGCGCAGTGCTTTACGCGGAAGGGCCCCGCCCGCCTGCCTTGCCCGAAGTCGCCCCGAGCGACGCGGCGATGATCCAATATACGTCCGGCACCACCGGCTTCCCCAAAGGGGCGGTGCTGAGCCATCGCGGTCTGGTCAACAACGCCCGGTTCTACGCTTCCCGCTGCGGGACAACCGAGGCGACAAACTGGGTCAACATCATGCCGATGTTTCACACCTCGGGTTGCGGGATGGTCACGCTTGGATCCCTTCAGGCCGGGTGCCGAATGGTGCTGATCAGCCTGTTTGACCCGGACGTCGTACTTGACCAGTTGGAAGCGAGCGGCGCTGACATCATCCTTGGCGTGCCGACAATGGTGGTGGCGTTGCTCGATGCACA
>CAJXMY010000299.1 GCA_913056435.1 uncultured Hyphomonadaceae bacterium
GATGTCGGCTCATCACATCCTGGGGCTGAAGCAGGTCCCAAGGGTTCGGCTGTTCGCCGATTAAAGTGGTACGTGAGCTGGGTTCAGAACGTCGTGAGACAGTTTGGTCCCTATCTGCCGTGGGTGTTGGAAACTTGAGAGGATCTGTCCTTAGTACGAGAGGACCGGGATGGACATACCTCTGGTGGACCTGTTGTGGCGCCAGCCGCATTGCAGGGTAGCTATGTATGGACGGGATAACCGCTGAATGCATCTAAGCGGGAAACCCACCTCAAAACCAGGTTTCCCTTGAGAGCCGTCATAGACTATGACGTCGATAGGCCGGGTGTGGAAGCGCAGCGATGCGTGAAGCTTACCGGTACTAATTGCTCGATTGGCTTGATCTTTAGAAGCTCGTGTGTGGTGGTGAACGCCCCCCATGCGGAAAAGATCAGACAACACCGACTGAAATACAAACTTCAAAGGTCTTGTTGGTTTCATCATGGACACGTTTTTGCCGACCCGGTGGTTATAGCAGGGGTTCCCCACCCGATCCCATCCCGAACTCGGTCGTTAAGTTCCCTAGCGCTGATGGTACTGCGTCTTAAGGCGTGGGAGAGTAAGTCGCTGCCGGGTCAGCTAAAACGTGTTCTTTTGCAGACGTCTTCCCTTCGATGCCGGCTCCGGCCGCGCAGTAAGGTGCGCACTGGTGCCGGTGACAGGCCAGCCTTTGGCTTGCAGATGGCAGGTTTGACGCGGGATGGAGCAGTCCGGTAGCTCGTCAGGCTCATAACCTGAAGGTCGCAGGTTCAAATCCTGCTCCCGCACCCAGACAAACCCCCTGGTCTTTTGGCCCGGGGGTTTTTTTCTGTCTGGTGTTCGGGTGACGCCATCCATGTGGCCCTTCGGCAGGGCCAAACAGGCAGCGCGGGCGACGGGCCGTGCAGAGCCGTCGGTTGTCACCTTTGATAGCGGACGCCGCTGAACCTCCACAGACCATAAACAGCGATATGTGTCTTCAGGGGGGCGAGACCTGTCGATGATCTTCAATATTTCATAAAAAATAATAAATAAAAATATTGGATAATATCAATAAAGATAAAATGCACCGTATCAAAAGAGGGTGACAATCCGCCAAAAGCATAATAAAAAAAGATATCAATCGAAGAATTGATGAATATATAAAAATATAAAATTAGGAAGTGCTATGTATAAAAAACAAAAAAAATATAGCCATCTCTTTAGTGCGATCGCGGGTTCATGCGCCTTTGGCATGTTGGCCGCGCCAGGGGCGGTCGCGGAGCTTGAGACCTTCTCCTGTATCGCGAGTGCGGGCCAGCCATCCTTCGGATGCCATGGATTTCTGGAGACTACACTGGAATGTCAGCCTATCACGCCCAATCCCATCGTGTCAGATGATGGCGTCCGGCTGGCGTCAAAGGGTGTTTTGCAGGTGTTAAACGCGCTGCGCAGCGATCAATTGGCGGGAACCAAGGTCACCTATACGAACGGACCCTGGGACCTGACGAGCGGCATGGTCGTGTTCCCGACGAATGACGTGATCGATCCCGGCCTGTATCCGCCCATCCTTCCCGGGATAGACAACACGCCGGACATGCGGCTGATGGAAATTCAGGATGTGAACCAAGACTATGAGCAGACCTACAAAATGACGGTGGCGGCCCTGAATCGGGTGAGTGGTGTCAGTTGTGATGGGGCCAGTTCCGCCAATGTCGGGCTCTATTCGCATGTGTCGATGGCAAATAATGCCCTGACCAGCCTGTTTTACCCGGCAACGGCAACGCCGCCCACAGGGACCGACATCCATGGTCAGGCCATGTCCATCAAGTGGAACTATTCGAGCTATAAGAGCTGGTATCCCGAAGACGTGGCGACCTGGCTCCAAAGCACCCTGAACGGCCTCGGAACACGCTCCCTGTTTGCCAAGGTGGCGATGAACCGACCGGGCAGTGGATCCTCAAGTGACGATCCGAGTTATTATGTTGTCATTTACTGGCCGGATTATGATGCGACGCAGGATGCGGCCTATGCGGACTGGTTTGCCGAGCATCAGCTGCTGGGCTGGAGCGTGTCCTTCTCAACAGGGGATGATCCGAGCGGAGATCTGCCTTTTGAGTTGCTCCGGGAGCAGGTTCAGGCCGCCGGCCAGGGCTTTCAGGATAGTGTTTCCGGCTTCAGCGTCGGGGAAGCCATGTTTGCCAAGACGATCTTTAACAGGGGCGACGGCAACATGGATTACCATTGTACTTATGGGAACCAGATCTTCCAGATCATTCCGCAATTCGCGCACCCTGCGATATTTGACACCGACACGGGCGGTGAGGAAACCGGCCGGGAGCTGCGGCGGATTGCCGGTGCCCAAGTCCTCGTCACGCTCGTTCTCGATGCAGATCGCGGCGATCTCGTTGGTGCTGGTGGGGCCTCCGGGACTCGCAATCGCCTGGATCCAGGCCCGTCGGCGGTACAGGTTGCGGACCTTCGTGGACGCCCTCGTGCTGTTGCCCCTGGTGCTGCCTCCGTCCGTGGTCGGCTTCTTTCTCGTCGTCCTCATGGGTCGCAAGGGGCCTATCGGCGAGCTGCTCGAGGGCGCGTTCGGCGTGCGCCTCGTGTTCACGCCGACGTTCGCTATCGGGATCGGCCATCGACGGAATACGTGCGACATGGTCGATATACCAGGCC
>CAJXMY010000300.1 GCA_913056435.1 uncultured Hyphomonadaceae bacterium
GGGCCCGCGCGCGCGTCCACGACGAGGGGCACCGACAGCGACAGGGCCGGCAGCGGCGCGCGTTCCATCACTTCGCGCACAACACGAAGGCTTTCATCGGCCTCCTCCGTGGGCGCTTCAAAGATCAATTCATCATGGACTTGCAGCAGCATGCGCGTCTTCAGCCCGGCTGACCGCAGGGCCTCGGGCATCCGAATCATGGCGCGTTTGATGATGTCGGCCGCGGAGCCCTGAATGGGGGCGTTGATGGCCTGCCGCTCGGCAAAGGCTCGCTGGGCGCCGTTTTTGGAGTCCATGCCTTTCAGATGCAGAATCCGCCCGAACGCGGTCTCCACGCGCTGGTGAGTCTTGGCGAGGGTTTTCGTTTCATCCATATAGGCCTTGATGCCCGGGAATTTTTCGAAATAGGCCTTGATGTAATCACTGGCCTCACCTCGTGGGATCGATAATTGCCGGGCCAGACCATAAGCGGATATGCCGTAGATGATGCCGAAATTAATCGCCTTGGCCCGGCGGCGGATCATGGGGTCCATGCCCTCAATTGGCACTCCAAACATCTCGCTTGCCGTCATGGCATGGATGTCGAGGCCGTTTCGGAAGGCCGTCTTAAGCGCCTCGATATCGGCGATGTGCGCGAGCAGGCGAAGCTCAATCTGGCTGTAGTCGGCACTCAGAAGAACATGGCCCTCTTCTGCAATAAAAGCGTCCCGGATCTTCCGTCCCTCTTCGGTCCGGATGGGAATATTCTGAAGGTTGGGATCGTTCGAGGACAAACGGCCTGTTTGGGCCCCGGCCATGGCATAATTTGTGTGCACTCGTCCCGTCCGCGGGCTAATGTCGTTTTGAAGAGCCTCCGTGTAGGTCGATCTCAGCTTTGACAGTGATCGCCAGTTCAGGATGGCTCCTGGCAGGTCGTGCCCCTCTGCGGCCAGGTCCTCCAGAACGTCAGCGCCTGTTTGCCATGCGCCTGTTTTGGTTTTCTTCCCGCCCTCCAGGCCCATTTCATCAAACAGGATCTCGCCAAGCTGTTTGGGCGATCCGATGTTAAAATCCCGTCCTGCTAGCTCGTGGGCCTCTGCTTCAAAGGCCGCCATGCGCTGTGCGAAATCGGAACTCAGTCGCGACAGATGGTCCCGGTTTACCTTGATGCCTTCAGCTTCCATCTGGCAGAGCACGGGGGCCAGCGGACGCTCAAGCGTCTCATAGACAGTTGTCACGTGTGCGGTGTGCAAGCGGGGTTTGAAAAGCCGCCACAAGCGCAGCGTAAGATCGGCGTCCTCTGCAGCATATGCCGTGGCCTGATCCAGCGGGACACGGTCAAAGCTGATCTGCGACTTTCCGCTGCCGCAAACCTCTTTGAACGGGATCGGTGAGTGGTTCAAATAACGCTCGGAGAGCTCATCCAGTCCATGGCCATGCATGCCAGCATGTAGGACGAAGCTGAGAAGCATAGTGTCATCTATCGGCTCAACAGGAACACCATACCGGGCAAGAACAGACAGGTCGTATTTCAGGTTCTGACCGATTTTCAGGACAGAGGGATCGTTAAAGAGAGGACGAAGCAGTTCCAGCGCGGTCTCAAATTGAATCTGCCTGGGGGGCGCGGCTCCAAACATGTCGCTGTCATCGGTGAGGTCAGGGTCGACGTGACGAAGGGGGATGTAACAGGCAATATTTTCATCCAGGGCGAGCGAAAGGCCGACAAGGCCGGCCTCGTGCGCATCCAGAGCATCGGTCTCTGTATCAATGGCCACGAAACCCTGTTCACGGGCCATTGAGATCCATTCCGCAAGAAGCTGGGTGTCACGTATGGTCACATAAGCGTCGCGATCGATGCCGACTGCGTCCGAAGGAGTGTTGTCAATTGCCCCCTCCAGCTCAAGGGTTTCGCGGACCCGGCGGGTAATCGTCCGGAACTCCATGCGCTCGAGAAAGTCGAGCAATGTGGTGGGATCGGGATCTGCGACGGCAAGATCCTCAACCGGCACGGCAACGGGAACGTCCACCTTCAGCGTGACCAGCGCCCGCGACAGCCGGATCTGATCCGCATGATCAATCAGCGTCTGTCGCCTCTTGGGCTGCTTGATCTCCCCTGCCCGATCCAGAAGGGTGTCGACATCTCCATATTCGGTAATGAGCGTTGCCGCCGTTTTAACACCGATCCCCGGAGCGCCGGGGATGTTGTCGACGCTGTCGCCGGCCAGAGCCTGAATATCAATGACCTTATCCGGTGTGACGCCGAATTTTTCGATCACCTCTGCGATACCAATTTGACGGTTCTTCATGGTGTCGAGCATGTGGACGCGGTCTGTGACCAGCTGCATGAGGTCTTTATCTGAGGATACAATTGTGACGCGTGCGCCGTATTCCTCAGCTTGCCGGGCATAGGTCGCGATCAGGTCATCGGCTTCATACCCCTCCAGCTCCAGTGCGTGGGTATGAAAGGCCTCTGCGGCTTCCCGGACAAGGGGGAATTGCGGGCGCAGATCTTCCGGCGGCGCATCACGGTTGGCCTTGTAGTCCGGATACAGCTCATTACGGAAGGTGTAGGACGACTTGTCGAAGACACAGGCGAAGTGGGTTGGGCGCTCCGGTCCTTTGAGGTCCTCGAGAAGCTTCCAGAGCATGTTGCAAAATCCCGAGACCGCGCCAACAGGCAATCCGTCACTGG
>CAJXMY010000301.1 GCA_913056435.1 uncultured Hyphomonadaceae bacterium
CGGGTTGAAATATACGTTCATGGATTTAGAGGAGCGTTTACGCAATCTCGAACGTAGCGTAACATCCGAGGAATGGCGTTTGAAAAAAGCCTTTCAGGATCTGGAGCAGAACTGATGACTGATCAAAACTGGAGCACGCAGATACGACGGCAGCTCGTGGCGAAACAGTGGATCGTCGGATGTGCCCTTGGCCTCTTGCTGGTCGCCGGCCTCTGGGTCAGCCTGTCCCAGACCGGGCTCCGTCTGGAAACCAGTGGCGTCCTGATGACGCTGAACCTCACCCCGGAACAGGGTCTGGTCGTCAAGTTTGACAGCCTGACCCGGTAAGCCCCGGGACAGGCCGCTGTGCCGGTTGTCCCCATTGCAGACAGGCGCCCGCCGCGACAGTGGCGGGCGCTGTGCTGTGGCGGCGCGGTCAGGTGGCGCCGGTCTCGTTTTTTTAGCGAATGTGTGCCAAAAGCCCTCAGGACTGTTAGAGTGACACAAAGGCGGCCGAGATGACCTCACACCGTATTCTCCTGATCATAGGTGGTGGCATTGCTGCCTACAAATCTCTGGAGCTGATCCGTGAGCTGTCCCGCCGGGGCGTCGCCAGCCGGTGTATCGTGACCGCGGGGGGACGGGAATTCGTGACCCCGCTCTCGGTGGCGGCGCTGTCCGGCGACAAGGTGTACACCGAGCTGTTCGACCTCACGGACGAGACCGAAATGGGTCATATTGAATTGTCCCGGTCGGCGGATCTGGTCGTGGTGTGTCCGGCCACAGCAGACCTGATGGCTAAGGCCGCCCATGGTCTGGCCGGGGATCTTGCCGCAACGACGCTTCTGGCGACCGACAAGCCGGTCCTGATGGTGCCCGCCATGAATGTCCGCATGTGGCAGCACCCGGCGACCCAGCGCAATCTGAGGACGCTGCGGGCCGACGGGGTGCGGGTTCTTGACCCGGATATCGGCGTGATGGCCTGTGGTGAGGTTGGCCCCGGACGTCTGCCGGAGGTCTCGGTGATTGCCGACGAGGTGATGACGATGCTGGACCGGTCCGCCCCCGGCCGCCAGGCCCCGCTGACGGGTCGTCATGCGCTGGTCACGGCTGGGCCGACCCGGGAGCCACTGGACCCTGTGCGCTATCTGACAAATCATTCCTCAGGTCGGCAGGGTTATGCGATCGCGGCGGCGCTGGCCCGGGCCGGGGCCCGTGTCACCCTGGTGTCGGGGCCGGTCAGCCAGCCTGTCCCAGAGGGCGTAACGCGCGTGTCTGTCGAAACAGCGCGGGACATGCTGGCGGCCTGCGAGGCTGCGCTTCCCGCGGATATTTTCGTCTCTGTGGCGGCCGTCGCAGACTGGCGGCCAAACCAGTCGGCCGCGAAGAAACTGAAACTGAAACGGGCCGGCAGCCAGCAGAGTCCGACTCTTGAGCTGGCGGAGAACCCGGACATTCTGGCCACACTGGCCGGGCGGACCGACCAGCGCCCCCGGCTTGTGGTCGGGTTTGCCGCCGAGACCCATGACGTTGAAGCGCTCGCCGTTGAGAAACGGGTGCGCAAGCAATGCGACTGGATGGTGGCCAATGATGTGTCGGGGGACGTGATGGGCGGGGCCGACAACCAGATCAGCCTGATCCTGGAGGCCGGCGTGGAACGCTGGTCCCGGATGAGCAAGGACGAGGTGGCTGCGAAACTCGCTGAGCGTATCGGGGCGCATTTCGGGTCCGATGGAACAGAGACGCTGGCCGCCGAATAGTGTCCGTGTGCTTGACGGCAGGCCACGACTCCGTGCCATTAAGACGATGATGAATATTCAGATTTCAGTGAAAACGCTGCCCCATTTCGAGGGGCTTGATCTGCCGGCTTATGAAACGCTTGGGGCGGCCGGCATGGATGTCCGCGCGGCGGTTGCCGAGGATACACCGCTGGTGCTGGAGCCGGGCCAGAGGACGATGGTGCCCACGGGCCTGAGCGTGGCCATTCCTGAGGGCTATGAAATCCAGATGCGGCCGCGCTCCGGTCTGGCCGCCAAGCACGGCATCACCTGTCTCAACAGCCCGGGAACGATTGACAGTGACTATCGTGGTGAGCTGAAGGTGATCCTGATCAATCATGGCGACACGGCTTTTGCCATTCGACGTGGGGAGAGGATCGGCCAGATGGTTCTGGCCCCGGTGACCCGAATTGTGTGGCAGGCGGTCGCGACCCTGCCGGAGACGGACCGCGGTGCTGGTGGCTTCGGCAGCACTGGCGTTTAGGGCTTGTCCTCGTTGTGAACGTCCTCTACATATTGTTTATCAATAAGAGTGGGTGCCGATGATGGATATCAACAGTCCTTTTACGATGATTGTTCTGATCGTGCTGATCTCTGTCAGCGCAGGCGTGATCCAGACCTGGATCAAGAGCCGGAGAACCGACACGGATGACCCACGCCGTCAGAAAGAGATCGCGCAGCTCAGGGATCAGGTCGCCGGCCTCACAGAGCGCGTCCGGGTCCTCGAGACCATCACGACCGATGCAGACGCAAAGCTTCGTGAAGACATCAGCCGGCTGCGTTGAACCGTCTAAAGACCCTCGAACAGGGCGGTTGAGAGATACCGCTCCGCAAAAGAGGGAATGATCACCACGAGCATTTTGCCCGCCAT
>CAJXMY010000302.1 GCA_913056435.1 uncultured Hyphomonadaceae bacterium
GCATAGCGCGAGACAAACCCGCCGCCATGATCAATGTCGACTACCCGTCCGTAGCCGGTCTTTCGTCCGGCAAAGATGACTTTGCCTGGCCCGGCCGCGATGATGGGGGCGTTCCAGCCTGCGCCCATGTCGATCCCACCGTGCCATCCCGGACGTTTACGAATAGGATCGGTTCTCATGCCAAAATTGGAGGTGACCCTCGAGGGAATTCCCACGGGAGTTTGTAAGGGCAGTGTCTCAACCAATTCACTGAAATACCGTGCTTCTTCCAATCGGGCGGCCACCTGCGCGACGCGGTTCGCGAACTCTGCTTCTTCTACGGAGCTGAACTCGCCGGCTGTGAGGGTCGCAAAGGTGATTTCCGGTCCCCCCATATTCTCCATATTTCCGATCCGGTTCTCGCCGACCTTTGTCAGCCTCAGAACACCGCGTGCCGCCTCGGTCCGTTCAACGGCCTGATCCTCGATGTCATCAAGCAGAGCATCCTGACGCGCGCGAAGGGTCGAGACCTGCCCAGACAATCCAACCCGAGGGAGTGTGCTCGCGGTTTGCGTCAGACGTTGGGGCTGGCGGCCATCTGCGTCATCAATGGACGCGGTGACCAACAGCGAAGCGCCATCACCCCGAAGGGCCGACACCTGCAGCTGATCGCCATTTTTGAAAGCATTGAGCATTGTCTCCAGGGTCTGGTGCCGGCGCTCAAGATCCTGTGCGGCGGATTCGAAGGCCTCGGTTCTGGAGGCGAGTTGGGATGTCGAAAGTTCGTCTCTGGCCCGGAGTTCCTGAACCCACCGCTCGAGCTTGTGAAGTTCACCATTATTCGCAACGAGCCCCGCCGAGCTTCCGGAGAGAAGGACTCGACCCGTCGCGTAGAGACACCATGCAGAGATTGCCAAAGCGGCAGAGGTCAGCACAATTTGCTGAAAGGAGGAAACCGTAAAGTACCGAACGGTCCCACCGCTTCGGTGATAGATCTGGCGTTCGGGAAACGTTACGCGCAGAAAATGGGCAATTTTGTTTAGGCCTGTCATTCTACAAAACCATCCACTTTCGAGAGCCAGACGGCCCCGCCAAACCCGCTCCCAGCCTGATCGGTGCAAAAACTAACCGCATAATCTGCCCTAAGGGAAGTCCCTTTTTGCCCATTATCGCCTTCTAATACAGATGTTTCGTAAAATTCACATTAAACAAGCCTGGGATTCTCCGTTCCTTGTGGGCTGCCTGTTATTTGGGCGAGAACCATCTCTGCGTGTCCTTTGACGCGGACCTTGCGCCAAACGGCTATGATTTGCCCTTCACGGTTCACAGCAAAGGTGGACCTTTCGATGCCCATATATGTACGCCCATAAAGCTTCTTTTCCACCCAGACGCCGTAGGCTTTGCAAGCCGTACCGTCCTCATCTGAGGCGAGGATGACTTTCAGGTCCTGTTTGCCAATGAAGTTCTCATGGGACTTAAGGCTGTCTCGGGAAATGCCAACAATCTGATAACCGAGGTCGCGAAAAGCCGATTCCTTCTCTGAAAAATCGCGTGCTTCGGTGGTGCAACCCGGCGTGTTGTCTTTGGGATAAAAGAAAAGGATTTGACCGCCGCCGTCTGGCTTGCCAAGGCTGATGGAACTGTCTCCTGAGGCAGGCAGCGTGATGAGAGGGGCAGGATCGCCTTTTTCTGGTCGGGTTGTCATGTCAATCTCCTTGAGCCGTGGGGGCGGCAGACGTGAGGTTAAAGTCTTGGTTCGCCAAACTGCAACAGTCATTGCACTAGAGATTCTGGGAGTTATCTCGCTGATGGGCGTAGCCCTTATCGGGTTTCTGGCATATGCCCTGTCGCAGGGGCCCCTAGAACTTGGCATGTTCCGTCAGGATGTCGAGCGGGCTATGACAAGTGCGCGGGGCGGGCGTCCTGTCCAGGTTGAAAATCTGACGTTGGAATGGGCGACTGCTGACCGGCGATTTTATATTGTCGCCTCGAACGTTGCTTTAATGGATCAAGCAGGTGCGCAAGCGGGTTGGGCCGATAAGGCGCGTCTGACACTGGACACGGGAGCCGTCCTGACCGGGACAATTGAACCCTTGGAAGTGGAATTTGAAGGCGGATGGTTGTCAATTCAGAACAAGACCGAAAATATCTGGACCGTTGCTGGAGAGCCCCTTCCGCCAATTCGGGCGGCGCAGTTACCTACGTCGCCGCGAGCCTGGCTTAATCTCACCAATCGTGTTCTCAGCGATTTGTTGGCGGGGTTCCTGTCTCTGGACAGGACCTCGACGCTTCGCATGGCGGGCTTTGATCGCATGGAGCTGCGGGTGGAAAACGCCGGGAGAGAGCGATTGGCAACGATAGAAGATGCCTCGGGGCGGATTGAACAGATCAATGGCAATATTGGCCTTTCCGTCGCGGGTGTTGGTGAAGGCGTCGGTTTGCCGGGCCGGTTCGAGATGTCGTTGCTGGTCAATAAGACCACCAGCAGCCTGCAGGCAAACCTCGATGTTGGCGCTTGGCCTCTGGCCAATCTTCTCAGTCGATTAGGTTTAAATGCCTTTCGCGACAGCGATGTGGTTGTCGGGACACATTTTGCCGCGGAAGTTCAGGCTGATACCGGTCTGAA
>CAJXMY010000303.1 GCA_913056435.1 uncultured Hyphomonadaceae bacterium
TATGGCGCAAGCCTCGGCAGTCTCGCCCTTGTTGGCACACTTTTGATGCTGGCGCGGTTCACCGACGTGTTCACCGATCCGCTGATGGGTGAAATCTCGGACCGCGGCCGGACACGGTTCGGCCGCCGCAAACCCTATATGGTGCTGGGGGCGCCTTGCCTCATGCTGTCGGCCTGGTTCCTGTTTGTCCCCCCTGAAGGGGCAGGGGTGCTCTATCTGCTCCTTTGGCTTACTGTATTTTTCGCCTCCGCCACCATGATCCAGATCCCCTTCCGTGCCTGGGGCGCGGAGCTTTCTGCGGACTACCATACGCGAAGCCAGATTACCGCGGCACGAGAATTCTTTGTTCTAGGAGGCCTGCTTCTCGCGGCGGCCGTGCCCATGGTGGTCGAAATCCTGGCGGACGGAGGTGCGGTTGGGCAGGTCTTTGTCGCCATTTGGCGGGATATGATAGGCGCCTTCTCCGGTGAGATCATGAACCGGGTGCCGAGTGACCGGTCGGCACTCACTGGGCCTGTCCTTTACTGGCTGGCCATCACCATCATCGTCTCTGTTCCGCTGCTCACGCTTCTGGTGGTGACCACTGTCAAGGAACCACCACCGGCTGCACGCGAACGTGTGCCGGTTCTGGAGGGTTTCCGCCATATGTGGCGCAACGGGCCCATGCGCCGGGTCCTGCTGATCGCCT
Organism: uncultured Hyphomonadaceae bacterium; assembly: GCA_913056435.1. GTDB lineage: Bacteria > Pseudomonadota > Alphaproteobacteria > Caulobacterales > Hyphomonadaceae > Henriciella. The sequence goes on from CAJXMY010000303.1 coordinate 689, forward strand.
TCTGCGTGGTTGCCGGGGAGAGCCTGCGCAATGCGGTATCCTTGTTCTTCATCCGCGACATCATCGGCATTCCGACCATTGGTGCCGCCTATTTCCTCTACTTCGTTGCGGGTATTACTGCGATCCCTTTCTGGCTGTGGCTTGGACGAAAGATCGGCAAGCACCGCGCCTTTCTCGGGACACTAGGCTTTGTGAGCTTCGTCAGCGCGGCTAATCTGTTCCTTGGCTATGGAGACTATTTCGCATTTTTCTGCCTCTTCCTCCTGAAAGGTTTTGCATTTGGCGGGCTTCAGTTCCTGCCGCTGGCTATGCTGGCGGATGTGGTCGATGTGGACAGCGCGCGGTCAGGCGGCCGTCGGGCGGGTGCGTATTTCGCCGTCATCGGTCTTTCGGAGAAGCTTGCCGCGGCCCTTTTCACCGGCCTTGCTCTCAACATTGTCGGCCTGCTCGGTTATCAGGCCATGGGGGGCGCATCGGCGTCGGCGGAAGAGGGCGTCCTGGCGCTTCGCTTAGTCTACTGCCTTGGCCCGATCGCCCTTTACAGTCTCGCGGCGCCCCTGATTTGGAGCTATCCTCTGACCCCCGAGCGCCATGCCCGGCTTCGCGCGCGGCTGGAGCGCCGGGCACAACGCGTCGCGGCCACTCCGAACGAATAGGGCGCCATGACACCGGCTCCGCCGCGCCGTCAAAGCGCCCCTAGTGGGGAAAAGATCGAGTTCAGCGTCGAGATCGGCAGTTTTGGCCGCCGGTCAAAATATAACAGGCCGTTGACCTCCTGTTGGACATCGGTGAGCTGTGTCCAGACAAAGCCCTGAAGGGCTTCGGCCGTGTCGATCATGTCGGCGATGTTGCGCAGATCCGTTTCGAGATCCGCCTCGGTCCGAGGCCGATCTCCGTAGCTGAAATCGCTGTCGCCATACTGGCCAAAGCCGACCCCGCCGCACTCGGTCAACAGAATAGGCAGGCCCGCAATATCAGCCCCGTCCAGGACCCCCGCGCGCGGCTGCCCGCCATATTCCTCCGTCACCGACTTGGAGGGCTGTTCGATCAGCTCCGCGAGACGCGTCGCCACGTCCCTGGTCTCGGCATACAGATGCAGGGTCCACAAATCGCCGGAAGAGAACTCCCAGCCATCATTGCCGACCACTGGCCGGGTCGGATCGAGGGCCCGGGTCAACGAGACGATGGCATCGACAAAAGCGCGCTGTTCGGGCCGCGTGGCCTGGTGCCACACTCCCCAGGATTCATTGAACGGTACCCAGGCGATGATACTGGGGTGCGCCCGGTCCCGCCGGATCAGATCCATCCATTCCCGCGTCAGCGTTTCGATCAGCTCAGTTGAGAAGATGCGCCCAGAAGGCATTTCCGCCCAGACCAGCAAACCCAGCCGGTCGGCCCAGTAAAGGTAGCGCGGATCTTCCGCCTTCTGGTGCTTGCGGGCGCAATTCAGCCCCATGGCAAGGGTCAGTTCAACATCTCGGCGGAAATCGTCATCGCTGAGCGCCGTATACCAGCCACCGGGGAAGTATCCCTGATCGAGAACACCGCGCAGGTAAAGCGGAGCGCCGTTCAGTTTCAGGCTTCCATCCTCCACGCTGATCTCCCGCAGCGCCAGATAGGACTCCACCTCATCGACCTCGCCAGTGGCACGATTGGTCAGCCGAAGCGTCACATCATAAAGATGCGGCGTCTCCGGCGACCACAGATCACCGTCCTCGATCACCAGATTTAAACGGGCCTCACTTCGCAAGCGGCTGTCCCCTGAGGCCTTTGCAACACATGTCCCTTCCCGGTGGATCTCGAGGCTCACATCACCATCGACCTGACCCGAGAAACAGGCCGTAAAGGTCAGGGCGCCGGTCGCATGCGCAAACTGGACCGCCGTCGAGTCTATTGAAACGGCGG
>CAJXMY010000304.1 GCA_913056435.1 uncultured Hyphomonadaceae bacterium
CCATTTTCGCCGCAACGGTAATCTCTTTTGCAAGCTTCGAGAACAGCTTGGAGCGCGCCGCATCCTGACGACCTTTACGATGTTGAATATTTGCCCACTTGGAATGGCCTGCCATATTGCATTTTCCCCTAAGCAGAGATTCTTGATTTATCCCACGAAAGCCTGCTTTTTTCCTTGTTTCGGTTTTTGACGGCCTTGTGTATGGCGGGGGCGAGAGCATCGGCGTCGTTGAATGTTTGGTGAGCGAGTTCGGTTTGCTTGAGGCCCTTCCACGCAGGTTCGATATCGTTCAGTTCCGGGGCGTATTTTGGCAACCATTCGACCGTGAGCCAGTGTTCGCGTTCAGCAAGAGCGGTACGGGTCAATTTGCTTGTGTGAACCGGCCCATTGTCGAGCACCAGAACCACCGGCAGCAGCGGCTTGCCAGGCGCGGGTCCGTAAATTTTGTCGATCTCAGCCAACAGATCGATGAAATCGGTTGAGCGTTTTGTCCGGGATGTTGTCACCGTCAGGGCGTTGCTGGTGAAATCCAGCGCGCCCATCATGGCCACTTTTTGCGCCTGCCCGGGGGCTGGGACGCGCAGATCAGCCCCGCGTTTCGCCCAGGCTCGGGCCAGATAGGGATGGGTCAGAGTTTCACTTTCATCTGCAAATAACAGCCGAATATCCCCGGCTTTCGCCTGTTGTTTCAGCAGCTTCAGGCGTAACCCGGCGCGTTCCACTGCCTGCGCATCCTGCCGGCCTTTCAAGGTGTGGCGCGGCCGTTTGTAGACAAAGCCCCCTTTTTGAGCGCCTTGGAGAGCTGAGACTTGCTGATTGAGACGCCCTCTTGCCGCTCAATCTCGACTGACAGCCGCGACAACGTCCAGTTTGGCCGATCTGCCGGCGGCGTTTCAAACAGAGGCGCTGCGACCCGCAATGCCGCCTCGGACTTGAGCGGTGCCGGGCCGGGCGCTTTACGGGCTTTTAACGCCTCAACCCCACCCGTCATAAAATCACAGCGCCATTGCCGAACCGTGTCCTCACGCACGCCAAATGCCTGCGCAATTCGGCCCGCCGTCCACCCCTCACAGGTCAGCAAAATCGCCCGCGCACGATCCGCCTCGCCCCGATTGCGGCTGCGCGACAACGCGCGCAGAAAATCCTTATCCTTCGGCGCAGCCGTAACACTCGATCTCCGTGACATCCAAAATCCTCCCTGCCTGATAGATTGGAATCAGACCGCTCAACGTGGGGCAAGAAAAAATATCCTGCTTAGGGTTATTCGCCGATGGCCTTCAGGAATCTCTGAAGAACCTCCCCCTTTTCGTGTGATGTGATAGGATTTCGGCGGATGACAGAGGAGCCCACCGATGCCCAAGCAGCCAGCCATTCCCGGCCTTCGTGACGCGATGAAGAAGAAGGTGACGCGGCGGGAGATGTTCCTGGCGGAGATGGACGCGGTTGTGCCTTGGACGCGGCTGCTGGCGCTGATTGCGCCGCACTACCCGAAGGTGGGCCCTAAGGGCGGCCGCCCCCCGATGCCGCTGGAGACGATGCTGCGGATCTACTTCCTGCAAAGCTGGTACGCGCTGAGCGATCCGATGGCAGAGGAAAGCCTTTATGACAGCGAAGCGATGCGCCGGTTTGCCGGGATTGAGCTTGGCGATGACCGTATTCCTGACGAAACGACGATCCTCAATTTCCGGCACCTGCTGGAGAAGCACAAGCTGACCGAGAAGCTGTTTGCCGAGGTGAACGCCTACCTTGCCGACAAGGGCGTGACGCTGCGCTCGGGGACGTTGGTGGATGCGACGATCATCGATGCGCCGTCCTCGACGAAGAACAAGGCCAAGGCCCGCGATCCAGAGATGTCGTCAACAAAGAAGGGCAATGACTGGTACTTCGGGATGAAGGCCCATGTGGGCGTGGATGCCGACAGCGGCATCGTCCACAGCCTGGAGACGACCACCGCCAAGACCCACGACAGCCAGATCTGGGACGAGCTGCTGCACGGTAAGGAAACGTCCGTCTGGGCCGACAAAGGATACGTCCATGCGGGCCGAGAAGCGGCCTTCACGAAAGATGGTGACACCTTCTGGGGCGTCATGCGCAAAGCCCCCAAGGGTGGCGAGTTGGACGAGCTCGACGAACAGATCAATCGCATCATCGCGAAGGTACGGGCCAAGGTTGAGCATCCATTCCGGATCCTCAAGCGCCAGTTCGGCCATGTGAAAACCCGCTACCGAGGGCTCGCCAAGAACCGGGCGCATCTGTTCACGCTCTTCGCGCTCGGAAACCTGTTCCTGATGCGTCGGAGGCTCGCAGCATGAGGCGGAGTCCGTCCAGAATCCACCAATCCGCCCCTCAGGCGGCCCAAACGGCGCGAAAACCGCTGGAAACCGCGCCTGTCTGGCCCCAAAATGCCCTCAAGCGGTAACGTCGGCGAAGCCGAAGGCGTTGTTCAGACGTTCCTTATGAACAGAAAAGTTGCGTGATAGTCATAAAATTGCAAGAAAATAAATTGCCAAAACGCTCTAATTCTGCTTCGCTCTCAGAGATCATGGGAGGATATATGAGCGATACGAACCTAGATGCGATCATCAAGATC
>CAJXMY010000305.1 GCA_913056435.1 uncultured Hyphomonadaceae bacterium
TGCGCGGGGCGAGGGGCGGGCCAATATGGTCTTTACCTGCACCAGCGCCGACAGCGAAAAGGCCCGGACCATTCTGGAAGAACATCGGGATGAGGGTCTGTTCGAGAATGTCGACGTCACCCGGGATGTGGCCAAGGTGTCGGTGATCGGCGTCGGGATGAAAAGCCATACCGGCGTTGCAGAGACCATGTTTGAGGCCCTGTTCAGCAAGAATATCAACATCGATGTGATCTCGACCTCTGAAATCAAGATCTCCGTTTTGATCGATGCTGACTATACCGAACTCGCCGTTCGGGCGCTGCACACCGCCTTCGACCTTGACGCGTCCTGAACGGGGCGGTCTTTTGGACCTGAGACATGCCAGACAGTTTTTCGATCCCCCGGCTTCTGATGAACCGCCTTCGGGCGGTTATGGCCGCGGATATCGACCCGGATTCGCGCCTGCAGCGCGTGGTCCGTCTGGTGGCCGACACCATGGTGGCGGATGTCTGTTCCATTTATCGGCGGACCGAGGATCAGCGGCTTGAGCTGATTGCCACGGAAGGCCTCAGCCAGGATGCTGTCCACCGCACCTTTCTGGCCGTTGGTGAAGGCCTGGTCGGACAGATTGCGACCCATGCTCAGCCCCTGTCCATTCAGGATGCGCCACGCCATCCGAATTTTTCCTATCGACCGGAAACGGGGGAAGACCCGTATCATGCCTTTCTGGGCGTGCCGATCCTTCGTGGTGGCCAGGTGGTCGGGGTTCTGACGGTTCAGAACCGGACCGAGCGCGCCTATGAAGATGACGAGATCGAGAGCCTGCAGACCATTGCGATGGTGCTGGCGGAAATCGTCGCCGGCCGTGAGTCTCTGGCGGAGGGAGGCGGGCCCGACCGGGCCGCTCGGCCCGTCAATCTGCGGGGCCGGATCCTGTGCGATGGGCTCGGCCTTGGGCGGGTCCGCCTGCATGATCCTGTCATTCCCGCCGCGAAATTTTTCGCGGAAGACCCGGATCGGGAAGAGACCCGGCTCAACACCGCGATGGAGGCGCTGCATCTGTCCATCGATCGCCTGCTGTCGGCGGAGATCGGAGGCCTTTGGGGCGAGCCCCGTGATGTGATCGAGGCCTATAAACTGCTCGCCTCCGATCCCACCTGGGCAGATCGCCTGCGAGAAGGTGTGCGTAGCGGTCTGTCGGCAGAAGCCTCAATTGACCGGATGCGGCGCGAACACCGGGCGCGGTTCGAAAATGTCCGGGACCCCTATTTGCGGGAACGCCTGCACGATCTTGAAGATCTTGATAACCGGCTGTTGCGGATCCTGGCCGGCGGTGAGGAGCGCCCTTCAGGTGGGGCAGAAGAGGCCGGGGAACCTGAAGTCCTGGTCGCCCGTCGTCTTGGACCCGCCGAGCTGCTGGATTATGGGCGGATGAATCTGGCGGCCATCCTGCTTGAGGAGGTGTCGACCTCCAGTCATGCCGCCATTGTGGCCCGGGGTCTGGGCATTCCGACCCTGGGCGGCATTGAGGGCCTGCTCACCCAGATCTCGCGGGGGGACCGGGTGATTGTCGACGGGGAAGAAGGGACAGTTCATATTCGCCCCGACGAGGCCCTGATCAAGGCCTTCGGGGAACGGCGCAAGCTCCTGAGCGAGCGCCAGGCGGCTTTTCTGGCGCTGCGTGGCGAACCGTCCGAGACTCTGGACCATGTCAGCGTCCGGCTCATGCTGAATGCCGGTCTGGGGCTGGACCTTGATCATCTCAATTCCACCGGGGCGGAGGGGATTGGCCTGTTCCGCACCGAATTCCAGTTCCTGATGTCCGACACGCTGCCACGTGTTCCCGATCAGATCGAGCTGTATCGAACGGTGCTTGAGAGTGCGGATGGGCGCCCGGTTTTCTTTCGAACCGTGGATCTGGGCGGCGACAAATTATTGCCCAATCTGAACGATCTCCGCGAGGAGAACCCGGCGCTTGGCTGGCGGTCGATCCGCTTTGCTCTGGACCGTCCGGGCCTGTTCCGGCGCCAGCTCAGAGCCCTGGTGCGCGCCGCGGCAGGCCGGCCTCTGAACGTCATGTTCCCGATGCTCACCACGGCTCATGAATTTCGCGAGGCCCGCGCTTTGTTCCAGAAGGAGCTCGACTGGAGCGCCTCTGCGGGCTTTGAGCCTCCCAGTGACATCAGGGTCGGCGCCATGCTTGAAACGCCGTCCTTCGCCTATGCTTTGGAGGACCTCGCCGGTGAGGTGGATTTTGTGTCGATCGGAACCAACGACCTGCTACAGTTTTTCCACGCGGCGGATCGGATGACCCCCCTTGTGGCGGACCGTTACCCCTTTATCAGTCGGCCGGTCATGCGCTTCCTGAGCCAGGTCCGGGACAGGTGTGACACGCTGGGCATGCCGGTTTCGGTCTGTGGCGAGGGGGCAGGCCATCCCTTGCAGGCGCTGTGTCTGGTGGCGGTGGGATATCGCAGTCTGTCCATGCCGGCCGGGGGGATCGGGCCGGTCAAGCGCATGTTGCGCAGTCTGGACCTGGGGGCCTTCCGGGCGGATTTTCAGGCCCTGCTGCAAGCTCCGGCACCATTTCTTGGT
>CAJXMY010000306.1 GCA_913056435.1 uncultured Hyphomonadaceae bacterium
CCAGCCTCTGATTGGTGGCGTCCAGACCCGTCAGGGCATTTGCGATTTCCCCGTTGACCGCGTCGACGGCCCCGAGCACACCCTTGCCCTTATAGGCGTCTCCCCCGTCCCGCAGCTCATGGGCTTCATAGGCCCCTGTTGACGCGCCGGAGGGCACAGCAGCCCTGCCAAAGGAGCCATCTTCCAGTGTGACATCAACCTCGACGGTGGGATTGCCCCGGCTGTCGAGAATCTGACGGGCATGCACATCGACGATTTCACTCATATTGAACCCCATTTGGCGACACATTGCGCGTCCGGTTACTGCGGCTCGACGTCCAGCGCAAGTTGTTAAACCAAAAGGGGCTGCAGTCAGGGCCACCGCACGTGGGACAGAGCTTAGCTATCCATGTCCGCGAGGATCGCCTCCATTTCATCCATGATCGCATTCGCCCGGCGAATAAGGGCCCGGTGGGCATCCGGAGTCGCCAGATCGACGCCGGCGTCCTTCATCAGGGCATAAGGGTGATCAGATCCACCGGCTTTGAGGAGCGAAATGAAACGATCACGTGCGACAACGTCCCCAGAGCTGATTTGCTCAGCCAAAGAAGACGCCGCCGCAATGGATGTCGCATACTGGAAAACATAAAAATCATAATAAAAATGGGGAATGTAGGCCCATTCAATCCCATATAACTCATCAATCTGGACCACGCCCTCCTCATGGCCATGGTAGCGGCGCAGCAGATCAAGGTAGATCTCCGTCATGCGAGCCCCGGTCAGCGCCTCATTTCGATCTGCGAGAGCGTTTACGCGGAATTCGAACTCGGCAAACATGGCCTGACGAAAATAGGTTCCACGCAGACCTTCCAGAGCTGATCCCAGATAAAACAAGCGCTCTTCCGGGGATTGTGCCTGGCCGATGACCATGTCCTGTAGAAGCATTTCATTCATAATCGAAGCGGTTTCGGCGATGAACGTCGAATACCCGGCTGTTGGCCACGGCTGGGCGGCATTGGCCAGAACCGAATGAACGGCATGACCATACTCGTGCGCGAAGGTCGATGCACTGTCGAAATCGTCATTATGATTGAGCAGGACATAGGGGTGTACGTCATAAACCGATCCGTTCATGTAGGCGCCGGACCGCTTGCCGTCATCTGGGTAGACATGCACCCACCCCCCTTCAACCCCTCGATTGTAGGCTTCGAGATATTCCTCTCCAAGCGGCGTCAGCGCCTGCCGCGTCAACTCGATTGAGGTCTCATAGGTGAAGGTTTTGTCGAGGGCGACAAGAGGCGGGTAGATATCATAGTAAGCCATATCCGTTTCAAGCCCGAGCATCTGCTTGCGCAACTTGAAATAGCGATGCAGGGTCGGGAGCGCGGCGTTGACCTCCTCGATCAGCGTTTCATAGACCTCTGGGGGCATCGCGTCCCCAAAGAATGCCCTTTCCACCGCGCTCCCATAACCCCGCTCACGCGTATTCAACTGCAGGGCTTTGAGATGCCCCCCCAAAATCGCGCCATAGGTATTTTCGTAAGCCTTCCAAACGCCCCAAAAATCATCAAAAACCAGCTTGCGATCTGCTCGATTTGGCAGTTGCCGACCGCGTGAATAACCGGCCTGACTGAGGCGCAGTTCCTCACCCGTCGACAGTGTCACTACAGGCCAGGGCATATCCGCATTGGCCAGGATGGAATAAATCTCGGATGGCGCCTCGGTCACCTTCCCAGCCGCGGCCAGCAGCTGTTCTCCGAGTGGGGAGAGTGTGTGGGGCGCGCCCCTAAGGACATTCTCGATGTAAAAGCGATAGTCCGAGAGGCCAGGGGTCTGATCGATGAAGGCCGCAAGCTTGTCCGACCCTATGTCCAGAAGTTCGGGATCAACCCAACTTGTGGCCTCAATCAGCTCGGAATACGTGGCCGCGGCCTCGAGACGCCGGGCATTGGCGGTTGCATCACCAAGGTCTTCATCAGCGTTCAAGCTGGTATAGACGTAAACACGGGTCACATTCTTATAAACAGCAAAAATCGCATTCAACGCCTCAAGCAGGGTTTCAGAGTCCGTCCCTAAAGTGCCTTGAAATGCTGACAGCCCAGCGATGTCAGACATAACCTCGCGGCGGGCGACCGCCCAATCATCGACGGAAGGATAAATATCCCTGAGATCCCAAACAGATCCGTAGTCAGGCTCCACCGGCACGCCGGAGACGCTTCCGCTCGACAGGGAGTTGACCCCCGGTCCATCCAAGGGCGTCGCCAGGGCCGCACAGCCGCCCAGTCCACCAGCAAAGGCCAGAGCCCCACAGACAAAAACCTCTTTAAATTTCGGCAGTTCGCGAAAAATCGTCATCAATAACTCCTATGCGCCGCGAAGGAACGTCAAATCAACCACGATAAATCTTTTCGTCGCTGGGGCACTCAGATCCAATCTGAGTTCGGCTTATCATTTACACGGCAACACTCAAGACGTCCGCCGGGACAAAGATACGGTCAAATCCTAGCCGCGCGGTGAAAACCGATCCCGTAATTCGGGTTTCAAGATCTTACCGTTTGCATTCCGCGGAAGCGGCTCGTCCTG
>CAJXMY010000307.1 GCA_913056435.1 uncultured Hyphomonadaceae bacterium
CCCCCGGCCACAAAGGCGCCCCCGGCCACAAAGGCGCCCAAGCCCAACTGTTGAGTAAATATTCTACGGTTCATGATTCGGGATACTGATGACTAACCTCTAAGAGCCTGTCTGAAAATTCGGTTTCATAACATTGAAGCGCATGAAGCGTAGGAAAAACGTGTCGAATGCCCTTGACAGGGCGCCGGGAGGCGCGCTCGCAACTTCTCAGCGAAGCTCTCGGTACCGCGATGAAAGTCGCAAAATTCGAAACTTCGCTCACGGACGCCCAATGGGCGCTGATCCAACCGATGCTCCCCAAACCGAGCAAACGCGGCCGTCCGCCGACGGACCGCCGTCAGGTCATCGACGCGATCCTCTATATTCTCAAGGGCGGCATCCAATGGCGGTTGCTGCCTGGAGTCTTTCCGCCTTGGAAAACGGTCTACCATATCTTCCGAAAATGGACGCTCGACCGCACCTGGGAAGGAGTCAATGCGTGCCTTCGCGCATTGGTTCGCGCGACCGAAGGCCGCCGAAGCCGTCCCACCGCGTGCATTCTCGACAGCCAGAGCGTCAAATCCGATCCGCATGGCGGCGTGGTGGGTTACGACGCCGGCAAACGCATAAAAGGCCGCAAACGGCACATCCTGGTCGATACCATGGGCTTGCTGTTGGGAGTGGAAATCACGCCGGCCAGCGTGCCCGAGCGGGAAGGCGCTCAAACCCTCCTGGCCCACGCGCTGTTGTGGTTCAACTGGCTGCGCAAGATGTGGGTCGATGGCGGCTACAGCGGCGACGCCTTCGCCGGTTTCGTCCGCGGCATCCGGCCCAAGCTCGACGTCGAGGTGGTCAAGCGCAGCGACGATCTCAGCGGCTTCAAGGTGCTGCCTCGTCGCTGGGTTGTCGAACGGACGTTTGGTTGGCTGATGCGTCATCGGCGTCTGACCCGCGACTACGAAGTTACAGAGGAAAGCGCGGCGGCGTGGATTTATCTCGCAATGATACGGATCCAGCTTCGCAGACTGGCCTGATTGTTGGGCTTTATGCAATTTTCAGACAGGCTCTCAGTCAGTTTCTGGGATGGGATGAAGAAGTTGTGCAACGGTCCCCAAGCCTCCTTGAAGAGCGCGCAGATCGGTTCGACCAGTTCGGAATCCTCCAACCTTTGGTAACCCAGAAGTTGGCGCGGCCACATCCAGTTCTTCTGTTCCACATGCGCGTTGTCGTCCTTGTGATAGGGACGCGAGCGCGTGAAGCTCACCGTCTTGGGCCGTTCTTGGAAGTAGCGCAGGAAGTGGTGGTTGAGAAACTCGCTGCCGTTGTCGCAGTCGAAGCCCTTCAACTCGAAGGGCAGACTCTCCTCGGCGTCGCAAGTGGCTGACAGGACGCCATGTGCGCCTTTGTTCCAGACTGCCCGCCCCTCCGTCCACGTGCTCAGAATGTCGGTGTAGGTCACGCTCCAGATGAAGTCTCCGGCCAGACTTCCCCCGCAGTGGGCCACTGTGTCGGCCTCCAGGAAGCCCGGCTGGCTGACATCCCAGGAATCGGTCCGGATCGGGATCTGGGTCTTCAAGAGGCTCCCGGGTTTGGTCCCGTTGCGTCCCCGGGGCCGATGCTCGGCCCGGGCCGGCTGGAGCAGACGATCGAGGGTGGCCGCGCTGACTTCCTTGAGCAGCTTGCGCTGTTTGGAACTCACTTTTCCAAACCGCCGTTCATAATGCGGCAGCCATCGCGTCAAAGCTCCGACCAACCGCTTGCCACAGGGTTGCTCGGCTGTCTTCCAGATTTGGCGAACGACCGGCTCGATCAGCCCGTAGCGGATCTCAGGGCCGGGTTTGGGCCGTCCGCTGGGCCGGGGAAGCGTGTCCCCCAGCAGCTTGATGGCATACTTTCGATCATAGCCGTAATCTTCGCAAAGCTCATCGAGCATGCGGCTCTTGCCCTCCCGGTTGCGGCGGGCGTAACGGATTCGAAGTTTGGGTAACAGGTCTTTCTTGATCTCTTTGCTCATGTTCATGGTCACCGGTTTTTCCGGTGTCTTTTTTCCATGAGTCAACGACACGATCTCGCCCCGCTCAGCTGAACCTCCCCGGTGTCATTTAACTTGAGTCAACGCGCATTTCGTGGATAAGTGTATCGATTGTTGACATTCAAACAGAAGCGATACTTAACTGACAGGAATTGTGATCACGTTGGCAGTCGGGCGAGAGGGAGGGAATTGTCGGCCAAGGTGGCGAACCAAGCCTACTCCATGAAGACGAGAGACAAGAAAGTCAGGGGATTCACATTGATTGAAGTGATGGTGGTTGTGGCCATCATCGCCACGCTGGTCAGCGTCGGGTTGACGAGTCTGTTCAAGGCCCGGCGCACGGCGGCTGAGAAGACCTGCATCGGAAACTTGATGCAGCTGGAGCTGCCTCGGCCCCTGCAGGACGCACTGGATGCAGCGGGGATGTCCTATGCCCTCTACGACCGGGTGCCCGAGAACCCATCCCTGACAAGCGTCGAGGCGGGTCTTCAGCACTTCCGCAGCCAGGGTTGC
>CAJXMY010000308.1 GCA_913056435.1 uncultured Hyphomonadaceae bacterium
GAGCCCGGCATGCATCGCCTCGTTGGCGCGCTCGTTGACGAGATGGGTGGGGCGTTCCCGGAACTGGGGCGTGCACGGGCCGCGATTGAGTCGGCGCTGGAAGGGGAGGAAGGCCGCTTCCAGGACACGCTGGGTCGTGGGTTGGCTTTGCTGGAGACGGCCAGTGCCGATATGGCCCCCGGGGACTCACTGCCGGGCGAAACCGCATTCAAATTGTACGATACGTTCGGTTTTCCACTGGATCTGACTCAGGATATTCTCCGGGGGCGTGGCATGGGCGTCGATGAGGCTGGCTTCGATGCAGCGATGGACCGTCAGAAGCAGGGCTCCCGACAAGGCGGTTTTTCCTCAGGCGATGCGGCGACCGAGGCCGTCTGGTTCGAGCTGCGCGACACGGTCGGACCGACGCAGTTTCTCGGCTATCAGGCCTTGCAGGCGACCGCGGATATTGTGGGCATCGTGGCGGGTCAGCAGCGGGTCGACGAGGTCGCCGCGGGCGCGGCGGCGGAGCTGGTCCTCAACAGGACTCCCTTCTATGCCGAAAGCGGCGGGCAGGCTGGGGACCATGGCCGGCTGACACTGGCGAACGGCGCCGTGTTCCGGGTGACCAATGTGGTCAAGCGGGCCGGGGATTTGCACGGTCACATTGGAGAGGTGGTGTCCGGTTGCCTTCGAACCGGCGACGTGGCGGATCTGCAGGTGGATGCGGATCGCCGGGCCCGGGTCATGGCGAACCACTCGGCCACTCATCTGATGCATGCGGCCTTGCGCAATATCCTCGGAAACCATGTCACCCAGAAGGGCTCTCTGGTTGAGGAGGATCGGTTGCGCTTCGATTTTTCCCATACGGCGCCGGTCAGCCCGGCAGAGGTGGAGCTGATCGAGGATCAGGTCAATGCCGTCATCCGGCAGAACCGGGAGGTTGGGGTGTCTGTCACCTCGCCAGACAAAGCGATCGAAGCCGGCGCTCTGGCCCTGTTCGGTGAGAAATATGGCGACGAGGTGCGGGTTCTGTCCATGGGCGCGGCGCTGGAGGATCAGGCGGCACCCTATTCGGTGGAATTGTGTGGCGGCACCCATGTTGACCGGACCGGCGACATAGCGGCCTTTGTGATCACAGGCGAAAGCGGCGTTTCGGCCGGGGTCCGCCGCATTGAGGCCGCAACGGGTGCCGAGGCGCTCAGTTTCCTGCGCAGCCGGGCGCAGTTGGCCGTGGACCTCGCGGACGAGTTGAAAGTGCCGCTGAAGGACCTGTCACGAAAAGTCTCTGCCATCGCGGATGAACGTCGCCAGCTGGATCGCCAGCTCGCCGAGGCCAAGCGGGCCCTCGCTCTGGCCGGCGAGGGCGGTGCGCCGGCCGGTCCCGAAACCATAGGTGACGTCCGGCTTATGGCACGGATTGCCGAAGGTGTGGGCGGCAAGGATTTGCGGGCCCTTGTCGATGAGGCCAAGACCAAGCTCGGATCGGGAGTAGCGGTTTTTGTCGGCGTCAATGATGGCAAGGCGGCCGTGGCGGTCGGTGTCAGCGCGGATCTGACCGCGCGGTTTTCCGCGGTTGATCTCGTCAAGGCGGCGGCGGCGGCCCTTGGCGGCAAGGGCGGCGGCGGGCGGCCGGACATGGCTCAGGCTGGTGGTCCGGATGCCAGCGGGGCAGAGGCCGCGCTCGAGGCTGTTCGGGCGGCGCTGAGCGCTTAAGCCGGACGCGGTCTCTGCGGCGCCGGAAAGTCGGGTTCAGGACCGCCGGGTGTCCAGACAGCATATTTCTGCATCACCTCGCGAAAGCGCAAACTGTCGAGATGGGCGGCCAGCCAGGCCTGCAGGTGGGGCCAGGGCTGGACATCAAACCAGGCACGGTCGGTGTTGGCGAACTGGCGAATAAAGGGAAATAGGGCCATGTCGGCGAGGCTTGGCTGGTCGCCGAACAGCTGGGGCTGGCCGGACAGGCGGGCATCCAGCTCGGTCAATTGCGCAGCGGCGGCGGTCCGATGGGTTTCGGCGACGGCGCCGTCATAGCGACTGGCATATTTGTAACGATCCAGATGGTGCTTGAAGTCGGTATCAAAGAGATCAATCAGGGCGGTCATCTCTTCGTGGGAGCCCTGCTCGGGGTGAAGCCAGCCCTCCGGATCGGCCTGCTCAAGTGCCCAGATCATGATGTCACGGCTTTCGTCGATCACCGTGCCATCATCCAGGATCAGCACCGGCACGGTCCCCTTGGGCGAGGCGGCCAGCATGGCGGCGGGTTTGTCGCGCAGAACGATTTCCCTCAGGCGACACACGCGGCCCGAGACGTGCAGGGCCATGCGCGCCCGCATGGCATAGGGGCAGCGGCGAAAGGAATACAGGACGGGCTTTGCTGCAGGGTTCATTCGCCCGCCCGCCGTCGCGGGGTCATCACCACCTCATCGCCGATATGGCGTTCGCCGCGGGCCTCGGCCAGGCGAACCTGTTTCTGGCGTTCGCGCAGGGCGGACAGGCGCTCCGGGCTGAACGTGTCATGGCAGTGGCGGCAGGAT
>CAJXMY010000309.1 GCA_913056435.1 uncultured Hyphomonadaceae bacterium
GATCCGTGGACGTCGCGCGCCGGCAGGCTCGAGCGGCGGCGGCGCAGCGAAGGGGCGGCCGGAGACCCCGACCCTTCCCACGCCGCGCAGGCGCCCTGCGGCGTCCGAAACCAAACCTGCCGCCGGACCTCGGACAAGCGGGACGAGACCGGTTCAGGAAACGCTGGCCCTTGAGCCGGTCGCCTCAGCCAATGATGCCGGGCGGCCTGATGCCGCGGATGCGGCGCCGTCCGATCCGCAGCGGCGCAGCGCAAGGCCGGTGAAGAAAGCTCCCTGAGCCCGCGGCGCAGGCGGCTGGGCCTCCGGTTCTGACCGGCCGGTCACAAGGCTGATTTTAACCTTTCATTAGGACATCCGGCCGTAAACTTTGGGCATGAAGAGTGTCGCCCGATCTCAGACCGGTCCGTCCAATCTGGCCCCAGTCGGCGATGTTCCGTCTTCCCGGGCGGTCATGGGCGATGAGCGCTGGCCGGGAGGTGTTCGCCTGTTCCTGATCGTGGGGCTCAGTGCTTTCTTCTGGACGGGGATTGTCTACGCGCTGGATGCGATCTTCTAGCCGCTCTCAGCCGCGGCGCTGATTCAGGACCTTGATCACTTTCCGCAGATGAAATCCCAGCGATGTGGGGTGTTTCAGCAGTCCCCAGAGCGCGCTGGCCCAGTGCCCGCGCCTGACCCGGGTGACAGCCTCTTCAAACTGGGCGAGGCGGGTCATCATCACCTCGCGGCGCCTTGATGCGACCCGGTGCGCCGGAGACAGCGACGCGCGATGGCATTGCCGGAACATCCGCTCGGCGCTGGCCACCCTGAGCGCTTCGGCGGGATCAATGCGATAGGAGATTGAGGCACTGTGGCGTCGGTAGACATAACCCGGCTGCGGGCAGAGCATCATCTCGGCACCGCGCACCAGCGCTTCGGCCAGGAAGAAATAGTCCTCGCTGTTCCTCAGGCCGGGATCATAGGTCAAACCATGCCTTTCGAGGAAGCTGCGCCGGAAGAGGGGCTTCAGATAACCGAGGGACTGGGAGAAAGGCCCCCCATGGCCAGAGCGCATCAGGTCGAGCAGGCGGACAGGACGGGGGGACTGGTTCGGGTCCAGAGACAGAAAAGGATAGGGGCTCGGATCACTGCCCCCCTCCTGCACACTGATGAGATTGTCGGCGACGATGTCTGCGTTGCTGTCCCTGGCCAGACCATGCAGTCTGGCGAGGCGATCGGGCATCAGGGTGTCATCGGCATCGAGGACGGCAATAAAGTCCCCCCGGGCGTAGGTCAAACCGAGATTGCGGGCGCCGGAGGGGCCCTGATTCTCCGGCAGACGGTAAAACTGGATCCGGGGGTCGGTGCTGGCCGCGGTCCGGACCACGCCGTCCAGCGACTCCGGTGATGCATCGTCCACGACAATCACTTCTATGTTGGACAGGGTCTGAGCCCGGCAGGACTGTATGGCATCGGGCAGCGTGGCCGCCGCTCTATAGGCAGGTATAATAATGGAGATGTCAGGCTGTCCTGCCATGGTGTCGTCCCTAAATGCCTGAGGCCAAAGCACTGTCTTGAGAGAATCTTACCCTTTTTACGCCAGAAGACTGTGATCGCCCAGCCGAAAGCCTGTTCATGCTAGATCCGAAGAAACTCGCCATTGTGATCCCGCTGTTTAATGATGCAGAACGGATCGAACGGGCTGTGCGCAGTGCCGGGGCCTGTACCCTTCCGGAGGGGTTCAGCCGGGAAATCTGGGTCGTGGATGACGGCTCGACCGATGGGGGGCCCGCCCGGGTCGCACAATTGGCCGAGACGCTGGACGGGGTCCACCTCCTGCGGACGCCCCTCAATGGCGGACCCGCCGCCGCGCGCAATTTCGCCCTTGAACGCAGCGAGGCGGCCTGGTTCACACCGCTCGACAGCGACGATCTGATGCGCCCGGACCGTCTGTGCACCCTGATTAATCTGGCCCAGACCCGCAGGGCCAGCTGGATTGGCGACAATCTGATCCTGAGCGACGAGGCCACGCCCGAGGTCTGCCGGCGCTTGCTCTGGCCAGACAAACCGGCGGGCGACATCGTTCTCAGCGCGGAAACCTTCATCCGGCGATGCTATGCGGTCGAGGTCCCGCGAACCGAATTGGGTTATCTCAAGCCGCTGATTGATCGCCGTGGCCTCGCCGCGCCACGCCGCCCCTATCGCGATGAGCTGCGCTTTGGGGAAGATTACGAGCTTTATGCCCGCATGCTGCTCGACGGGGCCCGCGCCCTGCTGGTGGATCCGTGCGGCTATTACCTGGTTCAGAGACCGGGGTCGGCGTCCCGAACACAGCAGGGGGAAGACCATCGTCGTCTGATGGCGGTTCACGAGGCTTTCCTCGCCAGGCCAGGCCTGTCGCCCGGCACACGCGAGGCCTTGTTGGGTTTCCAGGCCGTGTCGCGTCGGGAGTGGGTCCGCTGGACATTGATGGCGGCCCGGCGCCGTCGCGCACCTTGGCAGGCCCTTTCGGTGCTGGCGCGGGCGCCGG
>CAJXMY010000310.1 GCA_913056435.1 uncultured Hyphomonadaceae bacterium
TGGGCCCGCCCGGTCAGGCGCCGCGTGGCTTCTCACGGTCGAGATTCACAGATTCAACGACCGGATGGTAGCGCATCGCTTCGATGAATGCCGCAATTTTCGGCCGCCCGGAACGGACGCGATCCTTGTCCGGCGCCCAGCGGGTAATCATGAACAGATAGAAATCGGCGGCCATCGGCGCAGCGCCCGCCAGATAGGGATCCAGCTGTGATTCCAGATAGTCCAGCCAGCGGTCCATGTCGGTGAGCGCGAAGTCGCGAATGGCATCATGCGCCTCGTCAGGACCGTAATAATAGGTGTGATGTATCCGGTGCATGCTCGGATAGAGACTTGTTCCCATCACCGCGAGATGCTGCCACATCCGGTCTCGCGCCGGATCACCGGGGGCAGGCGCCAGCCCCGGAAAGGCTTCGACGAGATGGGTGAAAATCGCCATTGATTCGATGATCCGCTCACCGCCGGGCGTGATCAGCACAGGGATACGACCAAGCGGATTTTCGGCGAGGAAGGACTCCTCCCTGCTCTGCCGGCGCGAAATATGGATGAAATCATAATCAATGCCTGCCTCGCGAAGGAGACACTCGACAAAGAAAGACCCGGCGATTGAACGGCCAAGCACCTGATATTTCGCCACTTTCAAAACTCCCGGAACAGTCTTCTGACGTAGTTTGTGCGCCATGGTGCCACGTTGTCACCACCGCCGCCAGACCAAAGCCGCCGATAGACCACCGTGATCCTCTTCCCTCCACGCATCAGATTTTGGTATGACAAGACATGCCAAGCGTCGACCCGCGTCATCTGCTGCAATTCCACGAAATCATCCGCACCGGATCCTTTACCCGTGCGGCGACCACGCTCGGGCTGACGCAGCCTGCCCTGACACGAAACATGAAGCTGATGGAGGGCAGGCTGGGGTTTGAGCTGATGGTGCGCTCGCGGCAGGGGATCATGCCGACACCTCTTGGCGAACGCATTCTTGAGGAAGCTGCCGCGATCGTTCTGGCCGAACGCCGGATCAGTACGCTGACAGACAATCTGAGGCGCGGTTACGAGGCCGAGCTGCGGGTGGGTTGCACCCCGACGCTAAGCCTTCACGCTCTTGCCCAGCCCGTTGCCGATTTTGCCCGTGACAATCCGGTGGTGCGCCTCGACATGCGGCAGGCCCACAGTCAAATTCTGGCAGACATGCTCCATGAGGGACAGGTCGACGTGGCGCTTGGCCCTCCGGAGATCGCCTCGCGGGCACCGGGCGCCAGCTCATGCGTTCTGTTCAAGAGCCCTATGGTGATCCTGGCATCCCGTTATCATCCGCTGGCCGGCCGGATGGCCGTCACCAGGACCGATCTGGAAGCGGCGCGCTGGGCGCTGCACCAGCCGGGCTCGGGCATCAGGATTGCGGCTGACCGGTTGCTGGCCCAGATTGGGCTGGGTGAGTCCCTGCAGGCAAATGAACTGCCCTCGAACATGATCCTGTCGCTTCTGCGTATGGGTGACCATCTGGCTGTTGTTCCACGCTATGTCCTCGCCACCACCTCACTGGCCGGCGAGCTGGTGCAGATCGACAGTGGCGAGGCGCAGGTCAGCCTGTCCCATGCGGCGGTATGGACAGACAGGTCGGCAACCCCGGCTGTTGGCCGCTTTGTGGAGCATATGCGCCACGCGCTCAACCGGCTCGGCGAGATCTGAGACAGACCATGCAACAGGGGCCAGTCAACAAAGCTGCGAATGAAAAAGGGCGGCCATACGGGCCGCCCTGAATTCATCTGATTTCGCTTGTCCCGAAGGATCAGGATTTGCGCCCGATTGTACCGGAGACCTCGGCGCCAAGCTCAATTACAAGAGCATTGCTCTTGAGGTCGCCGTCAATCACAGCCGTCGAGCCGATCGACAGCTCCTCGGTGATCAGCTTGCCGCTGAAATTGCCGCCAAGCTCGACACGGTTGGCATTGATCTGGCCGTTGAAGACACCGGTCGGATCGAGAATTACCTCGTTCGCGTTGAGCTCGCCTGTGAAGTGTCCGGCAATCAGGACGGGCGTTTCGCCAGCGTCCAGCTTGCCTTCCATGACCATGCCTTCAATGATTGTCGTTGCAGTGCTCATCTTGCCTGTCCCTAGATTCCGGCCCGCTTCTGCCAGGCCCGCCATTCATATCTCTGTTCATCTCGCGTCACGGGCGCGGCGTGCGCCGCCCACGATTATGCGTCTTCCGCCCCACCCTCTTCGGCTTCGGTGTCTGCGGGCTCTGCTTCTGCCGGGGCCTCGATATAGGGAATCCCAAAAAGCTGAAGAAGCTGAACAATCTCTTCTTTCATTTCATCCGTCACCGTGTCCATATCTCTCTGCTGTCTGTTCAGCTCGTCTTGCATCTGACTGTGCTCCATTTGTAGGGCCTCAAGGGACGTGTCCATTGCTGGAGCGGAGGAAGAAGCCGCCGCTGCTACACTTGTAAAAGTT
>CAJXMY010000311.1 GCA_913056435.1 uncultured Hyphomonadaceae bacterium
AGCTCGGTGCGCTTCCCTGATTGGCCTCGGCCAGAGCGGTGAGAACCGCCGGATGCGTCGGCGCTGACGTATCAGAGGAAAAATCCAGCGGCATAGCCTACACCATCACATCCGGCGTCTGCCAGATCAGGTGTTGCCCGCCATCGCTGAGAATCATCTGTCCCGTGACACTTTCAGCCTCGATTAAATAGGCCAGCGCCCGGACAATTTCCTCGGGATTGGATCCCTGTCCGGTGAGGGTTGCCGCCCGTTCTGCGGCGAATTCGCCCGGCCTCTGGTGAACATTCTCCAGCGTGGGACCCGGTCCGATGGCATTCACACGGATATTCGGCGCGAAGGCCTGCGCCATGGTGCGCGTCGCGGTCCACAAAGCCGATTTGGACAGGGTGTAGGTGAAGAAGAGCGGGTTCAGCTTGGTCACCCGCATGTCGATCAGATTGACGATCAGCCCCGCCAGGTCTGGCGGCAGGGCCCGGGCAAAATGCTGGGCCAGAAGCACCGGCGCCCGCAGATTGGCCTCCATGTGCAGATCCCAGTCGGCCCGCCCATGCTCAAGTGCACTGTCATTTGTGAAGGTCGATGCGGAATTCACCAGCAGGGTCAGGGGCCCTCCCAGCGCTTCCTGCGCAGCCCGGACCAGCGTGGCGGTCTCTTCTTCAACCGCCAGATCGGCCTGCACCGTCACCGCCCGGCCACCTGCCAGAGCAATCTGGGCGGCGGTGTCGCCTGCGCCCGCCTCTGAGTGGCGATAATGAACCGCCACCGACCAGCCTCTGGCACCCAGCGCGGTCGCCATGGCCTGACCAAGTCGCACCCCGGCGCCTGTGACCAGGGCCCGCTTCGGCCCCGTAGAAACGGAAAACTCTGACACGGTTTGGATCGCCTCCGAAACTTTGATCGCCCCGGCACCAGCGATACACATTCGGCCGCCCGACGGGAAGTCCGGCAAATTGAGAGACCTTTTCAGGGACGGCGTCGGGGTCCCGACGCGACATCCCCGCAGGCAGACTAATCGAGCCGCTTGAACTCGATCAGATTGAGCAGACCGAACAAGCCCACCGTCGCCAGTATGGCCCAGACAGATGCGTGCATGGTAAATCCTCCAGTCGAACCCACGATCCTGCTGTTAAAGGCTCCGTAGCGCTTTGGCGACCCCTGTTTTTCAGTCCGGGTCCCGCCCGAGACACCCTGCCGGATTTAGCGGCGGCCGTCTGAGGCCCGCCAGGTGCGATAGGCGCAAAGATAGGTCCAGCCGGTCATGGCCGACAGCAGCGCGGCAACCATCACCGCCGCAGCGGATATCCAGATCAGACCTCCGGGCCCGTCACCCGCCGTCCCGCCCGCAAGGCCCAGTCCCAGAAGAAGGCCTCCCAGGCCGATCAGCTCCAGCGCTGTCTTGGCCTTGGCGAGGCCAGAGACCGGCAGAACCACACCGGGAAGGAGGCGCAACAGCGTCACCCCGGTGTCCCGGCTCAGGATGACGAGGGCTGGTCCGAGAAGGAGCACCGGCCAGTCGAGGACATGACAGACAGACAACAGCCCCGCCGCGACCAAAATCTTGTCAGCGATGGGATCTATAAAGGCCCCAAAGTCCGACACGGCATCCAGGCGGCGGGCAAGCCAGCCATCGAGGACAGCGCGGTTAAAGCGCGCCTTGCAAACTTCTACGTCGAAGAGGCAGGCCTCAAGTACACCAGCTATCGCACACTGTCGGCGCTTTCGCGTGGTGACATCCCGGGACCTGAGAACTCCATTGGTAAGCTCGTGGGTGCGCCTAAGATGCAGCAGCTAGCATCGTTCTGCATGGACTTGCTCGAGACATCGGGTGCGATCTGGGATACCAAGCGCTCTAAGCTTGCCGATAACATCATTGGCTCCTATATGGGTGCACCCGGTTTGCGTATTGCCGGTGGTACCGATGAGATCATGACCAATATCATCGCCGAGCGTGTTCTGGGCTTGCCGCAAGAGCCGCGTATGGATAAGGGCATTCCCTTTACCGAGGTGCCTACCGGTTAAAACTGCGGGCATTTTGAAGAGAATGTGTAAGGGCGCTTAGGCGCCCTTTTTTGTGTCTAACGCATACGCAGAGAACCTTTTGGCGTATCACGAGACGAAACGAGGTCATACGGGGTAAGCTGGGGCTATGAAAATAAAAACACCAGCGTCACTCTCGAGTGACACCGTCCAGCGGTACATTAAATTACTGTTTCTCATGATGGCCGGTGGCGCCATCTACCCTTTGCTTTACCTAAGGCAGAACTTTGAGCTGACCTTGATCTCAACCATGGGTATTAGCCTTGCGGAGCTCAACGTTGCCCATAGTATTTCTGGGATGGCGTTTGTTTTGAGCTATGTCCCGAGCGGTTGGCTAGCCGACCGATTCTCGCCGCGCTCGCTGTTAACGTTTTCCGTCGTTATGACGGGTGTGATTGGACT
>CAJXMY010000312.1 GCA_913056435.1 uncultured Hyphomonadaceae bacterium
CATCACCATGGTTCTGTTCGGGATTGTCAGAGCGAACGGCGCGATGATGCCGCCAACCCTGATCATGGTCGGAACCCTCTGGGTTGTCCGATTGCCTTTCGCAGAGGTCTTTCAGCGGCAGTTGGGGGCCGACGCGATCTGGCTAAGCTTCCCTGTCGGAACCATCATGTGCGCCGTGCTCGCCTGTGTATATTATCGCTTCGGGCGCTGGAAGACGAAAAGCTTGCTGGGCGAACTGGCTTAGGCCATCACAGCGACGGTGGTATCGGACTGGAATCCATTGAAATTGGTCGACAGCGCCTGACCATAAGCGCCAAGGTGGCCAATCTCGATCCAGTCTCCCTCCTGAATGTCCGCGGGCAAACGGAAAGGTTTGGCGATCACGTCACTGGCATCACAGGTGGGTCCAAATAGCCGGAACTCGGCGCTGTTGTTTGCCGTTCCTGCCGGGTCCCCAACCCGATGAGCGGGAAAGTTCCATTCAAACCGGGCGGCGTCATAAAGAGAGCCATAGCCGCCATCATTCAGATACAGATCCTGTCCTTTGCGCAGCTCGACCCGCGTCAGTGTCGAGCCACCTTCCGCGCACAGCGCCCGGCCGGGTTCACCGAGGATCTCAAGCTTTTCGAACCCATAAGAACGAAGCGCCGCCTTGATAGTCGAAAAATAGGTGGTGAGAGGGGGGGGCGTCATACCGGGATAGGTGACAGGGAACCCGCCACCGCAATCAATCGAGTCGATCGCGACACCGGCTTGGTCAATGAGCTTGCGCACATAGGCCAGAGTCTGGCGGTAATCCGCGACGTCCATGCATTGACTTCCGACATGGAAGCTGACGCCGAGTCTTGCGCAGGCTGGCCGTGCTTTCTGAAGGCAGGTGACAGCATCCTCGAATGTGGCACCGAATTTGCCAGCGAGCGGCATCGCGGCATGCCCATTCGGGACGGCGAGGCGAAGATGAAGGGTAAGGTCGCCGGCTCCATCCGTTTCCTCAAAAATTTTGGACAATTCATCCAGACAGTCAAAGGCCATATGCCGGACCCCTGCAGCATAGGCGTATCTGACGGTACGGCGAGATTTAACCGGATGCATAAGGTACAGCACGGCGCCCGGGACGGTCGACCGCACCAGATCGATTTCGCGAATCGACGCGATGTCGAAGTCGCGAATACCGGAAGAGGCGAGAACGCGCAGGATGGCCGGATGGGGATTTGCCTTGACGGCATAGAGGACCTTGCCGGGAAAACCGTCGAGGAAAGTTGCGGCCGCCCTGGCGATCGTTCTGGGATAGAGGACGTGTATGGCCGTCTCGCCTTCATAGGTGGCGATCGCCTCCTTTACGGATTGAAAGACCGGAAGCCCTGACGGGCGATCGAAGTCTGGAAGCAGTGCGGGCTGTGCAAGGGAAGACACAGAAGCGGACAGTGTGACCATGGCGGACATCCAACAGAGCGAGCTTCGCTCATCTGAGTGTTGATTTTCAGGGAAAAAAGGCGAAGGGGTGCGGGCGATTACTGCCCGACCGGCCTACTAAGTTCAGCCACGGCCGCCATGTAGTCGGCGCCCTTGGCAAGATTCCTGATCAAGCTCGATGTGTCGAAGGCCACATCGATGGTCCGTGAAAAACAGAAGGAGCCCCAAGACTGAGCCATCCAAGTATCCCCGCATACAGATCGGTTGCCCGATTTTGAGTGTGAAGACAGTTGGGCGCACTCGTACAGACAGCCAGGCCGGTCGTAGCTCGCTTACTTGTCGACGACGCGTCTAGGGCCCGCATTGCATCCCGTCAATAGCGAAATACCAGAGACCCTGTCGTTCCTCTTCTACCCTCGCGACCACCAGCCACGCCGCTTGGGCTTGGCCGGGGCATCGCCGTCCAGCTGAGGCTCCGTGGCGACCTTGGCATGTGGCTCGCAAACGGCACTGGTTTCCGTCTTCTCGGCCGGGGCAGGCTCGTCCGCTGTCGTCTCCTCGTGACCTGCGTCGAGATCATGTCGGGCAGCAGGATCGACGGGGTCGGTCTCAGCCTCCACCTCTTCAGAGGGAGCCAAGGCCTCCTCCGCGACTGGTTTGTCAACGGCTGGCGTTTCCGCCATGTTGTCAGCGGGGCCCTGCGCCTCTTCGCCCAGCTGTGGGGTTGCGGCGACATCCTCCTCCGAGCTCCGGCGTCGCCGGGACCGTCTCCGACGTTTGCGACCTCCACCCCCTTCGGTTTCCGCCCGCTTTTCGGCGGCCTCGTCCGACTCGCCTGGCTGGGCAGAAACGATGTCGGGATGGTCGGGTTCGACGGCAGTTGAGGAGGCATTGAGGCCCGAGATCTTCGGATCGGGCAGAGCCATCGGTGTATCCCCAAGAAGATGAGTTACGCTGGCGGAGAGGCCATCCAGCAGTGCGCCACCATCGGTTGCGGCAATGGCTGTGTCCAGCGACTCCCGACG
>CAJXMY010000313.1 GCA_913056435.1 uncultured Hyphomonadaceae bacterium
AAAAAACCAGGACGAGCCAGAAAGGCGCGCGTCCCTTCCACCGGCTCAGCAAAAAAGGCCGGAGGTGCCTCTCCCCACAGTCAGCGCAACAGGAACAGACGCAAACGCCCAACAGCGTCGACGTCAGCCTGATGCACGGTCAAGACGGCAATGACCGTGTTTTACGGCTCCCAGCCATCGGCGGCGTTTCAGGTGGCCCGGCGAAACACTGTGCTTTGCTCATCCAGTCAATCGCGGAAGCTCCCTGAACACTCAACGACGTGTCCGCGATATTCCGGGTTTGGGTGACCACCTGGCAAAATTCTTCGGCCAAACCCGAAATCCGATCCTCGCCCATGTTTTCGCCATACGTCCAAACCTGTCCAGACGGCGCGGTTAGGTGCAGATAAGGCATCTGACTGGGCGGGCTCTCACCGCGGGTCTTGTAGGTCCATCCGAATGTATTCACTCCCAGAATGACGATATTTTGAATTCGATCTTCATTCTGTCTGACGACCCCCAGGTGATCATATACTTCCTGCCCATGCGCCCATGTCTCCATCAGTCGGGCTGTTATGGACGATCTGGCGCTCATGTCTGGCCCAGCCCATTTGAGGCGGCGCTTTGGATCTGCCTCCGCAAACACCTCACGGGCCGTTTCGTATCCAACCTTCCATACCTCAAGCAGGGCCGTGCCGGACAGGCCTTCCAGAAAAGTCTTCTCAAAGTCCCGCATCCCGCCCTTATGCCGCATAAGCTGGTCTAACAGGTCCACCAGACGGGCCTCGTCCGTCACCTGCCAGACGGCCATCTGGTTCCAGAAATGCAGATGCTGGAGTACGGCGTTGATGGTCCAGGCCTTAAACTGGGTTGGCTCATCAAAGCCGTCCGGATCGGCGCCCCGCAGCAAGGTGTAAAGCGCGGTGCTTTCTGCATAAAAATCGTCAGCCTGTTCCATCACGGCTACTCCCTCAGGGTCGACATCAGCCGCTCATAGGCGGTGAGAAAATCTTCCTTGAACTGCTGGACCACCTGACCCGATGTCAGAGGCTGATTCATCAGGCCGACGCCTTGTCCGACCCAGTAGGTCGACAGCTTCTTCGCGCCTTCGTGACCGGCCTGGGCCAGTTTATCAATATGGCGTAGCGCCGGCTCGGTAACCATGGACTGCAGCGGCATCGGCAAAGGCTGGGGCGCATCATCAGCCTTCCAGGCATCGGTCCAGGGCGACCTGAGCTGGCGCGTCGGCTTGCCGGTTCGCGAGGTGGACCGCACCGTATCGCGGGAGCTGGCCTGCAGCATCTTCTCCTTGACGACAGGATTGGTTTCCGCCTCGGCGGTGGTGAGCCAGACGGACCCGCACCAGGCCCCGTCTGCCCCCATGGCCATGGCACCAGCCATCTGCTCTCCCGTGGTGATGCCGCCTGCGGCCAGTATCGCGGTGTCAGCCCCCATGTCCCGCACCGCACGGGCCACTTCGGGCACAAGGACAATGGTGGCGACATCACCGCAGTGGCCGCCCGCCTCCCCGCCGGCCACCACGAGGATATCCACCCCGGCCATGACCTGATTCACCGCATGCTCCTTGGCCCCGACCAGTGCGCCCGTCGCGACGCCGTGCATTTTAGCCATATCCATCATGACCTTAGGGGGCACCCCCAGCGCGTTCACAATGAGTTTGATGGGATACTGGAACGCGACCTCCATTGAGGACGCCGCCCCCTCCGCTGTCATATTAATGGAATTCGTCGCGGACGCCTGCCGCGCGTCTTCAAGGTCGACATCGGGAATATCATAATCCTTCAACAACTTGTCGACGAATTGCGTGTGCTTCTCGGGAACCATGCGCCGCAAGCGGCCCGGATCATAGGGTTCATCCTTGCCCTCGATATTGTTGGGCACAATCAGATCGACACCGAAGGGCTTGCCGTCAATGTGATCGACGATCCAGTCCAGCTCTTCCTTCAAGCGGTGCGGCGGCAGGTTCACGGCCCCGAACACACCCATGCCGCCTGCCTTTGAAACGGCCACGACAACATCCCGGCAGTGGGAAAAGGCCACAAGCGGGAATTCGATATCCAGCATGTCGCAAATCTTGGAATTCATCATCGCTTCAGTCTCCTTCATCCGGTTCGATTTCGAGGATCAGGTCATTTGCTGCCAGTTGTACACCCGGTGACGCCGCGACAAGGCGAATTTTTCCATCTGTGCCGGCGATGATTTCGTGCTGCATTTTCATGGCCTCGAGCACGCCCAGCACATCCCCCCGTGCCACAGCATCGCCGGGTTCACAGGTCAGGCTGACCAGTTTGCCATGCATCGGCGCGCTCACCCGCCCACCACCGCTTGCGTCTTCAGAGGCGACGAGAGCCTGAGACATATTCTGCAGCTGGAAGGTACACATCGGCGTCGCGCCGAACAGCTGACCATCCTCGGTTCGATGGT
>CAJXMY010000314.1 GCA_913056435.1 uncultured Hyphomonadaceae bacterium
CGCACGCGATCAGTTTTCGGACAACTTTATCCGCGCCATACTTCGTTCGAGTGAAGACCAGAGCGCGGTCGATGTTGGCGTCTTCCAGAAGCTTTGTCAGGACACGCAACTTGTCCCCTGAGGGCACATGCAGGACACCCTGATTTACACGCTCCGCAGTGGTGCTTTGAGGGGTTACGGAAACATGAACGGGACCCTTGAGGAACTTGGCGGACAGATCGACAATCTGAGCGGGCATGGTGGCTGAGAAAAGCAGGGTCTGACGTTCTGTCGGCAGGGTCGCTATGATCTTACGCAGGTCATGGATGAACCCCATGTCCAGCATCTGATCGGCCTCGTCGAGCACCAGAATGTCGATAGACGAAAGGTTGACCGCCTCCTGTTGCACCAGGTCAAGGAGACGGCCTGGGGTCGCCACTACGACATGGGGCCCTTTTTGCAGGGCACGGACCTGACGGCCGATTTTGACGCCCCCAAAGACTGTTTCGACCGTGCAATCCATGAACCGTGCGTAGCTTTTGAAACTCTCCGCGATCTGCAGCGCCAGTTCTCGTGTGGGGGCCAGAACCAGGACCCTGGGATGGCGCGGACGTCTTGGGAGTGGCTTGCTCACCAGATGATGAAGGCTTGGAAGAGCAAAAGCGGCGGTTTTGCCTGTGCCGGTTTGAGCAATTCCCAGCAGATCCCGGTTGGCCAGAAGATGTGGTATGGCCTGAGCCTGAATTGGCGTTGGCGTTTCATACCCCTGGTCTGTGACGGCCTTGAGGACCTGTTTGTGCAGGCCGAGATCGATGAACTTGGTCAAACTGATGCTTTCTGGCGCCTCGGTCGAGCCGGCCGGACATTGGGTGGACAGGACAAAGAAAAAAGGAACCCTCGTCGGAAGGAGGGGGCGAGGAGCTCGCGGTGTGATCCACTTGTCGGATTGTGTCAATTGCCTGTTCGCAGGCTTCACCGACCCTCTAGCCAAGCTGTGTTGAACCTCATACACAGACAGACCTCTCGACTCGATGGATCCTGATTATGCGTTTGACCCGCTTTTTCCTGCCAGTCACCAAAGATGTTCCGTCCGATGCGACCATCGTGTCTCACCAGCTTATGTTACGGACCGGAATGATCCGTCAGAATGGCGCAGGGATCTATTCCTGGCTCCCCCTCGGATTCAGGGTTCTGAAGAAAATCGAGCAAATTGTTCGGGAAGAAATGGACCGTGCCGGCGCCATCGAACTTCTGATGCCGACATTGCAGCAGGCGGACCTGTGGCGGGATAGCGGGCGCTATGATGATTACGGCGAAGAGATGCTCCGAATCCGAGATCGTCATGGCCGGGATATGCTGTACGGGCCAACCAATGAAGAGATGATTACCGACATCTTCAGAACTTACGTCAAAAGCTATAAGGCGCTGCCCCTCAACCTGTATCATCAGCAATGGAAATTTCGGGATGAAGTCCGCCCTCGGTTTGGCGTTATGAGGGGCCGGGAATTTCTTATGAAGGATGCCTACAGCTTCGATCTTGATGAGGCAGGTGCCAGAGTATCCTATCAGAAGATGTTTGCGGCCTATTTGAATACGTTTGACCGGTTGGGTGTTAAGGCGATTCCAATGCAAGCGGATCCGGGGCCCATCGGGGGAGATCTGAGCCACGAATTTCTGATTCTGGCAAAGAGCGGTGAAAGTGCTGTTTTCTGTGATCGTGAGGTCCTGGATGTGCCAGCGCCCGGTGCGGATTTTGATTTTTCGGATCATGAGGCACTGCAGGCGGAGACTGATAAACGGACCCGGTTCTATGCCGCGACCGATGAAAAACATGACCCGGAGGCCTTCTCAGCTATCCCCGAGGAGCGACGTGTGGAGGCGCGCGGAATTGAGGTCGGGCACATCTTCTATTTTGGGACCAAATACTCCGAGCCCATGAAGGCGGATGTTCAGCGGCAGGATGGCCAGTTGGTAACCATTCATGGCGGCAGTTATGGCATTGGTGTTTCACGACTGGTCGCGGCCATTATTGAAGCGAGTCATGATGAAAATGGCATCATTTGGCCAGCATCGGTCAGTCCCTTTGATGTCGGTCTGATCAGTATGAAGCCGGACGACGAGCCGGTGTCTAATTTTGCTGATGCGCTTTACGAGCGATTGAACGCTGCCGGTCTGGATGTTCTGTACGATGATAGCCCCGACCGGGCCGGGGCCAAGTTTAATCGCATGGATTTGATCGGGTTGCCGTGGGTCCTAACAGTTGGACCCCGGGGGGTTAAGTCCGGTCAGGTTGAACTGAAGCACCGCGCGTCCGGGGAAAAAATAGACCTCAGCCCTGAAGACGCCGTGGCGCGCATCCTGGGGATGGACTGACCGTGGCCTCTGCGGCCCCCTTCGGCGCGGTCGAGCGAACACTTGCCTGGC
>CAJXMY010000315.1 GCA_913056435.1 uncultured Hyphomonadaceae bacterium
AGCAGGTACTGAATGTGGGATTTGTGACCCGGAATTCCGGAATAGTACACCACAAACACTTCGCACAGAAAAAAGAACAGGTTGGCGATAATGGCGTAGCAGACAATTTTGGACAGGGTCTGCATGGCTTCAAGGTCACGATCGGCAGAGGCCTGGACCAGCGGGGGCATAAAGGGCAGCGTGTCGAGTGGACTGAGTCTTGCCAGGAGCATTTGCTGCCGGGGGCTGACAAGGTATGGCAGTGCCGGGTCCATATTGGTCTGAAACAGCGCGCGCTGGGTTCTTAAGGCATCATCGGGATCAAGCCACGCGATCGCCTCTGCCTGCCCAGGGGCATAAAGGGACAACAGACGGACGCCCGAAAGGGCAAAAGACAAAAGGAAGAAGGGCAGACAGAGGAGGAACAGGCTGGCCCGGATCATGCCTCCAGCCTATCCTCTTCAGGTCTGGTTTCATCCTCGTCCAGGAAGATCCGAATTTTTCGCCGAGCCGCGTTCGAGTCGGATAGCTTGCGCTCACTGTAGGCATACGCATCTTTGCCATAGGCGTAGTAATAATAACCACCGTAGCCCTGACCTGCTTTGCGGGCGTCAAACTTGGTCAGAAGAACGCCGAGGACATTCGATCGGCTGTCGAGCATGCGACCGATGGTTCGCCGAACGGCTGGTGTCCGGATGTGGCCTGACTGAATAATGACAACGGTCCCGGCACATAAAGACCCAAGGAGTGGAGCGTCTGTGAAACTCAGAACGGGAGGGCTGTCCACGATGACGATATCAAAGTGAGTTTCGGCTTCGCGCATAATGTGCTTGAGTTTTGGTGATGTGAGCAGCTCTGCCGGGTTTGGAGGAACAATCCCCGCGGGCAGCAGGTACAGGCCGTCGACACCTGACTTGACCAGCTGGTCCGCCAGATGAGCTTCGCGGGTCAGCATACCGGACAAGCCGATCGAAGCGCCCGCGTCAGCGACAAAGCTGGGCTTGCGCATATCCGCATCAATGATCAGGACCCTCCGACCGGCTTTCGCGAAGGACATGCCGAGCGCCACGGTCGAGCTCGTCTTACCCTCACCTGGCCGGGTCGACGTCACGAGAAGGCTGCGCGGGGCGCCGGTCTCCGTGGTGAAATCAAGGGCGGTCCGGGCCGACAGGAAGGCTTCTGAGACCGGTGATCGCGGGTTGTTCAGCTCCGTGGCGATCAGGTCATCGGACGAACGTTTGATCTTAGGCACGACCCCGATCGACGCCAGGCCCAGTTTGGATTTCACGTCCTCAGGTGTCTTGATGGTGTCATCGATATAATGGAGTGCGAAGGCGAGGCCGATCCCGGCGGCCAGGCTCAGGATTAAGGCCTGAATGAGCGTTCGACGAAGATTGGGTTCAAAGGGAAATCTCGGCACGAGGGCCCGATCAACGACAGAGACCTGGCTGGACCCGATCCCGCTGGCAACGGTCACTTCCTTCATGCGCTGCAAGAGCGCTTCATACTGGGATCTGTTGGTATCCACCTCCCGCCGCAGAATCGTGTACTCGATGCGCCGGTCGCGCAGGGCCTGCAATTCTGTTTTGAGCGTTTCGACGCGCTCCCGCAAGGACGTTTCATTGGCCACGGCCGTGTTGTAATCAGACCTGAGGGACGCAAGAATATCTGCCCGGGCCCTCTCGATCTCGAGATCAAGCGCGTCGATTTGTGACTGCAAGCGGAGCATGTCGGGATATTCCGGCTTAAACCGCCCGAGCATTTGGCGGTAATCGGCCGCCAGCTCCGAGCGGCGATCCTGCAGGTTCTGCAGATTTGCGCTTTCCAACATGTCTCGGGTCGCCGAGTTGGAGGAGGCTTCGTTATAGCGCTGCTCTGCAGAGATCCGCGCACTTTCTGCCGCAGTCAGCTCCGCATTCAGGGCAACCAGAGAGTTGGCGTCCAGAGAGCCACTGCCATTTTCTGTATCGAGCTCGAGAATGCCCTTTTCATTTGCATATTGGGCCAGTTGCCGCTCGGACTCTTCCAGCGCAATCTTGGTTGTCGCGAGGCGTTCCTCAAGAAAACGTCGGGCATAGGCTGTAGTGTTGTATTTACGCTCCAGATTGGTTTCGATGAAGTTCTCCACCAGCGCATTGGCAATTCGGGCGGCTTCTCGCGGATACGGACTGACAAATTGCACATTGATGACCCGGCTTCGGCCCTCCGGCGTGACCCGTATGTTCCCCGTGATTGTGCTTGCCGCCTGATTCAGCCGTTCCTGCCGGTTCAGGTCCGGGCTGGCATAGCGTTCATCGGCCGGCAGATTGAGCATCTCCGCGACCCGTTCAGCCAGAGATCGGCTCTGAAGCAGTGCATACTGAGTCTGCATGTACTCGGCATCCGCGATCACCACAGGATC
>CAJXMY010000316.1 GCA_913056435.1 uncultured Hyphomonadaceae bacterium
GGAAGATATCGATGTGGCCCAGCTTCAAGACACTGAGGTCGGCGCAGAAATCATGCACATGGCGGAAAACGGCTTTTGCGATCATGGCGATCAGGAGCAATGGCTGGCCGACGGAGTAACTGAAATCGGCGGGCGGCTGCCCGTCAACACCGATGGCGGCTGCCTCGCTAATGGCGAACCCGTTGGCGCGTCGGGACTCAGACAGGTGCACGAAATTTGTGTGCAACTCCGGGGTGACGGCGGTGCACGACAGGTACCGAACGAGCCCAAAGTCGGCTATACCCATGTGTACGGTGCCCCGGGCATCAGTGGCGTGAATATTCTCGCGCGCTGAGCGCGCGTTTCGTTCAACACAGCGAAATTTACAAGGATTAACCATGGCAAACGCGGAACAAAAGCAACAGGGAGATGGCGGCCGGTTCGTCGGCACGACCTGGCAGGACCTGCTTGATCTGGAAACCGTCGATGTCCCCGAATATCTGCGGATTCAGAATAATCCTGATATGGGCGATGAGGACCTTTCGGTTGACCGGTACATTAGTCAGGAGTTCTTCAACAAAGAAAAAGAAGAGATGTGGCCCCGCGTCTGGCAAATGGCCTGTCGCGAGGAAGAGATCCCCGAGCCGGGTGACCATCACGTCTACTGGATCATCGACCGCAGTGTGATTGTGACCCGAACACCCTCAGGCGAGATCAAAGGCTATATAAACTCGTGCCGACATCGCGGGCGATGCCTGCGCGACGAATCGGGCTCTGTTGATAAATTCCGCTGCCCCTTCCACGGCGCCACCTGGGATCTAGAAGGACAGTTCCAAGGCATCCCCAATCAGTGGGACTTTGAGCATATCGAAGGCCGTGACATGAGCCTGCCGCAGGTCAAAGTCGCGACATGGGGCGGCTTCGTGTTCATCAATTTCGATCAAGATGCTCCGCCTCTTGAGGACTACATGGAAGTCTTACCCGACCACTTCAAGCGTTTCCCGCTGGAGGAATATTTCACAGGCGTGCATGTGCAACGGGTAATGAACTGTAACTGGAAGGTGGGTGCCGAAGCGTTCATGGAGTCCTGGCACACCGTGGAGACCCACAAGCAAATTCTGACCTTCACCGGCGATGCCAACTCGCAGTACGACTGCTGGGGAGACAACGTCAGTCGGTCAGTGACCCCCATGGGGGTAGCCAGCCCACACCTAAGCGACGTGAGTGAAGAAACCATTACGCGCGACATTCTGAAGCTCTCTGGCCGGATGGCGACAGACAGCGACGAAGGCGTCGAGATGCAAGACGG
The DNA here is from genome assembly GCA_913056435.1 of uncultured Hyphomonadaceae bacterium. Lineage (GTDB taxonomy): Bacteria > Pseudomonadota > Alphaproteobacteria > Caulobacterales > Hyphomonadaceae > Henriciella. Next base: position 1,289 of record CAJXMY010000316.1, read on the forward strand.
TCAAACTGCCCGCGAGTATGTGGCGCAGATGAATCAGGAGATGTTTGAAGAAGCGGCCGGGGAGCAGTTCGACAACCCCACCATGGCCGAACTCCAGGATGCGATCCTGTATAGCCTGTTCCCGAATTTCCAGGTGTGGATCGGTTATGGCGGCAATATCGTTTACCGCTTCCTGCCCAATGGTAATGACCCCGACAGCTGCATCTTCGACGTGCGCATTCTGCTCCGCTACCCCAAAGGTAGCGAGCGCCCAGCCCCAGTGCCCTGCACCGTGATACCTGCGGACCAGCCTTTTGCCTCCCACGAAGCGTTGGGCTCTCTGGGCGGCGTTTTTGATCAGGATGACGCCAATCTACCAGCGGTGCAAAAGGGCATGAAAAACTCAGCGACCGGCAAGGTCATTCTCGCCAGCTACCAGGAAAGCCGAATCCGGCATTTGCACCAGACCATCGACAAATACCTGAGCTAACTCAGAGAAGCTCTGCAGCTCATAAAAAAGCCCCGCGATGCGGGGCTTTTTTACTTTAAGTTTTCTCTGCTCGCCAATGGTGTTCATGATTTAGCGCGAATAGGGTCGAACGCTTCGAGTTTGATAGCGCCCGATCACATCACCTCGCAAGCGGATGAATGCCTGATGTCAATTTCAGTGGTTGCTGCTTACGCCGCGTTACTGTAGTGAGCCCAGGCATCTACAAGGGGTTTGGGATCAAAGTAGTAAGGGCGAATCTCGCAGACTTTGCCGTCGCGGAACCGGAACAATTCGGCCAATCTGGCGGGCGCAAGGTCCGGATTTTCGAACCGGAACGACACCATATTGACCACATAGTCACCGCCCACCGTCATGACCTCCGGCTCGAGGTCGGCGACCTTCAACGTCCCGAAGACATGGGAATACAAATCGCGTAACGCCCTCTTGCCACGGTACTCCCCCGCCATCGGCAGGCCCTCGGCCTCAATGATGAAAAAATCATCGGTCAGCATGGTCTCTGCGGTATCAAAATCACCTGCGCCGGTTGTGGCATAGAGTTGCTGAACAAAGGCTATTTTCTCGTCATCGGTCATCGTCTTACCCCCTCTCTAT
>CAJXMY010000317.1 GCA_913056435.1 uncultured Hyphomonadaceae bacterium
CCGATGATCTTCCCAGATCGGGTGATTTCAATTGCGGTAGCCCCGAAGGACAAGAGCAGCGTCGAAAAGATGAGCATCGCCATTGGCAAGATGGTCGCGGAGGATCCGTCCTTTCAGGTCGAGACCGACGAAGACTCGGGCGAGACCATTCTCAAAGGCATGGGCGAGCTGCACCTGGACATCAAAGTCGACATCCTCAAGCGCACCTATGGCGTGGAGCTGGAAGTTGGCGCACCTCAGGTCGCCTATCGCGAAACCATTACCCAGATGATCGAAGACAGCTACACGCACAAGAAGCAGTCCGGCGGTTCGGGACAATTTGGTAAGATCGACTACCGCATCAAGCCCGGCGAGCCCGGTAGCGGTTACTCATTCAGCTCGACCGTGGTGGGTGGTAACGTGCCGAAAGAATTCTTTCCGGCCATTGAAAAGGGCTTTCAGGGCATGATGGAGCAAGGCCCCATCGCCGGATTCCCGGTACTTGATATTGAAATTGAACTGTTTGACGGCGGCTTTCACGCGGTCGACTCCTCCGCGGTGGCCTTTGAGCTTGCGGCGCGGGGCGCCTATCGCCAGTCCATGCCCAAAGCAGCCCCGGAGTTGATAGAACCGATCATGAAGGTTGATGTCTTCACTCCGGAAGACCACGTGGGTGACGTCATCGGTGATTTGAACCGCCGACGCGGCATGATCAAGGACCAGATGGCCGGCCCGACCGGCGTGCGAATCAAAGCTGATGTGCCTCTGGCAGAGATGTTCGGATACATCGGCAGTCTGCGGACCATGACCTCCGGCCGTGGCCAGTTCTCCATGGAATTCTCCCACTATCTGCCTTGCCCGCAATCCGTTGCCGATGCGGTAGTGGAAGCCGAGAAAGAAAGACAGGAAGCCAAAGCCAAAGGCTAGAAGTCCGCCTCACCGGTCTGACCAAAAAGCCCCGGCTGAAGCGTTTCACCGGGGCTTTTTTGTGGGCGGAGACCCCGGGTCCGAGCCTCTGCGCCGTCGGGTGTCTTCCTGCTGTGACCCGCCGCGCGACTGCTTACTGCTGATTGACGTACTCAGTGATAGGCGGCAATCCCAGCTCAGCGGCAACCTGCCTGATATGTTCCATCGCTTCGTCGGTCGGACCCGGGTAGTCGCCGGCAATAGGGACATTGCCCATATACCCGATGTCCTGAATGCCTTCGGGCGAACTGAAATAAGCACCAAATACCAGGCGTCTGAAGCGGCTGAAAAAACGGGCGGGCCGTTCAAACTCAGCAATCTCATACTGGGAACGGTAGGCGATGTCGTCCACAATCGCCGTGTGCTGTTCTGCAGTCAGGTCAACAAAGTCACTGCCAAAGCGCAGCTGCGCCTCATCGTTCAACCATTGCAGTCCGTTCACAATTTGCTCCCGGTCACGCTGCTGACCCGCATAGGGGGCGCTGACCCACTCATCAATCACATCCGGCACACCCACCGCGGTTGCCGACGGGCCGCGCTCATCTGCCGGACAGATAAGATCACTGAGCACCGCCACCTGATCCTTCTGCGTCTCGTTCAGGGTCAGAGACCAGGGGACTGTCGGTGCAGACACAATCGGGTCAGTCCCGTAGCCCGGCCCGGTGATGGGCTCCGGCTCGATGCCGGGCCAGTGACCCGCTGGTGGCGCGCCTGTGGCCTGTGGCGCTTCCGGTTCGACGGTGTCACAGGCAACCGGCACACCTCCCACCATTACCACTGCCGTCATGGCGCTGAGACGTTTGATGCTTTCCCGTCGACTCATCCTGGCTTGATAAATCTTGCTCATAGTGTCAACGCTCCCTTGATGCTGTGAGTTGCTCAGCCAGGCGTGTGGCATTGCGCATCGCCAGGGTGAGTATCGTGATCGTACAGTTCTTGTGAGGATTTGACACAAACACACCCCCATCCATCACATAAAGGTTGTCTACATCCCAGGTCTGTCCCCATTGATTGCATACCGATGTCGACGGGTCATCGCCCATGCGGGTGGTACCGACCTCGTGGATAATTTGCCCTCCGGCTTCAATCGCTTCCTCAGCCGTGCGGTCCGGGTTGTTGACCACACCCCCCATGGCCTCAATGATTTTCCGGCCCCATTCCAGACCGTGAGCCACCTGATTGAGTTCCTGCTCAGACCATTTCCAGTGAAATTTGAGGACCGGGATTCCCCACTGATCGACCGTGTCTTCGTCAATTTCGCAGTAACAGTCATCGCTCACCAGCATTTCACCGCGCAGGGAAAGCCCGATGTTGGTTCCGTAGTTGGAGCGGATATCATCCTTGGCCTGTTTCCCGTAGCCCTCGACCGCGCCGGCAATCCCAATGCCGGG
>CAJXMY010000318.1 GCA_913056435.1 uncultured Hyphomonadaceae bacterium
GGGGCGGAGCTCTCCGGGGTTTTGAGCCTGGTCGGATTCCAGGATGTCGTTCTGACAGGCGAAAGCGTGGGGACCTACGACCCGGATCTCGACATTATCGAATTCAAGGCGCGGTCGAACTATTTCGAGCTGGTCGATGCGGCCCGTTTCAGTTTTGGGGGCAAGATCGAGGGATACAGCGCCTATGCTGCCGAGGTGGCCTCCGGTCTCGACCTGATGGAAATCGCCGACGGGTACGAGCCTGATCCCATGGCCATGGCGGCGGCGTTTGGGAAAATCACGCTTCATGATCTGGAGTTCTCCATCAAGGATGATGGTCTGGTCGATCGGGTGATCGGCCTTGTCGCGGTCCAGATGGACCAGGACCCGGAGGCCCTGAAAAGCCAGGTCAGCATGGGGCTCTCCATGGCCCCCATGATGGCCTCGAGCTCGGGTGTGGACATGGGTCTGGTGACAGAACTGGCCACCGCGCTGGGGAGCTTCATCGATGACCCAAAAACATTGAGGATCGCGTTCGAGCCAAGCGAACCGCTGGCCTTCTCTTCGGTCCTGGAGAATCCCGACCCCAGCGCTTACACCAAAGATATGCTGGGCTTCTCGGCCGCCAACAAATAAGGTCCGGATGTGATATCGGGCGCGGGATCCCTGATCCCGCGCCTTTTCTTTTGGTCAAATGAGGCACATGTCGCTGTTATGAAGCTCGCATTTTTCGGAGATGTGGTGGGCCGCCCGGGGCGGCAGGCGGTCGCAGATCATCTGCCTGGTCTGAGAGCCTCTCTTGGGCTGGATTTTGTCGTGGTCAATGCCGAGAATGCGGCAGGGGGCTTCGGTCTGACCGAGGCGATCGCGGAAGAGGTTTTCGCTGCGGGAGCGGACTGTATCACGCTGGGGGACCACGCCTGGGACCAGCGCGAGGCACTGACCTATATCGCGCGGGAACCCCGGCTGCTGCGGCCGGTCAATTATCCCGATGAGGCTGACGCGCCGGGCGGCGGCGCTAATCTGTTCACCCTTCAGGATGGCCGTCGGGTTGGTGTGGTCCAGATCCAGGGCACCGTTTTCATGCGCCAGTCTCTGGAAAACCCCTTCAGGGCGGTGGACCGTGCGCTGGACGGGTTTCCGCTGGGGGCGGTCGCTGATGCGGTGATTGTCGACATGCACTGCGAGGCCACCAGCGAGAAAATGGCCATGGGACATTACTGCGATGGTCGCGCCAGCCTGGTGGTCGGCAGTCACACTCATGTCCCGACGGCTGACCATATGGTGCTGGAAGGTGGAACAGCGTATCAGAGCGATGCCGGCATGTGCGGTGACTATGACAGCGTCATTGGCATGCAGAAGGAGAACTCCATGCATCGGTTTCTGACCCAAATGCCGGGTCAGCGCTATGAGCCGGCTCTCGGCGAAGGGACGTTGTGCGGGGTCTGTGTCGAAACGGACGATCAGACGGGCCTTGCTATGAGCATTCGACCCATTCGGGTGGGCGGCCGTCTGTCCGCGGCGGGGCTGGCCTGAGGCTTCAGGCTTCCCTCCGGGCGGGTGCTGCGCTAGGTCTGTGCCGAAGGCTGATCTGAACAAGAGGACGAACCATGGCAGGCCATAGTAAGTGGGCCAATATCCAGCATCGAAAGGGTGCTCAGGATAAAAAACGCGCAGTCCTGTTCTCGCGCTTGTCCAAGGAAATCACCATCGCGTCGAAGCTGGGCGGACCGGATGCCGATGGCAATCCGCGGCTTCGTCTGGCCATCCAGAATGCCAAAGCCCAATCGATGCCCAAGGACAATATCAAGCGGGCCGTGGATAAGGGTCAGGGCGGCACTGGCGAGGACTATGTCGAGATCCGCTATGAGGGATTTGGTCCCGGCGGGATCGGGATCATCGTTGAAGCCTCAACAGACAATAAGAACCGGGCCGCCAGCGAAATTCGGTCGACCTTTTCGAAGAATGGCGGGAATCTGGGTGAGACCGGGTCGGTTTCCTTTGGGTTCGAAAATGTCGGCGAAATTGAGTATGCACCCGAGGTGGCCGATGAGGAGGCGATGCTCGAGGCCCTCGAAATCCGCTTCCAGCGCAGCACCGACCTGGTGGGGATTGCCGGCGTGACCCTCACGAGCACGCCCTTCTCCACCTTCCTGCCCTCCAGCGAGGCGCCGGACCTCATCAGCTGCGGAGGCCCCGAGCCCGAGCTCCGGCGCGGCTTCGGCGTGTCCAGCGAGGCCCCCGAGGAGACGACCTTCGAGGTCCAGGAGGGCGGCGAGCTCGTCTTCTCCTACTCCTACCCCGCTCCCCTGCGCGTGCGCCGCGCGGCTCATGTAGGTGGC
>CAJXMY010000319.1 GCA_913056435.1 uncultured Hyphomonadaceae bacterium
TCCCACTGCCGCAGGGCGGTCATTACGTCGGCACTGACAGGCTGATCTGCCCGCAGCTGCGCGTAATTGATGTGTTTGCGAACGTCGCGATTGCGTTCTGTGCTGAGCAACTGTTCCCAGTCGACCTGCGGCGATTTGCCGGAGCCGCCGATCGCATCGACGGCGTACAGTCGGGCGGCCGCCGTGGTGTCGGTCTGCGCGGTCCGCATCAGTCGGCTGATGTCAACGTCCGGTCCCAGATAGCTCAGTGCCTGCGCGGCCAGCACCCGCGTGGGCGAATGGGGGCTGTCCAGCGCGGCGGTCAATGCGGAGATTGCCATCTGAGCGGCCGGAAACCAATCGGCCCTCCAGCGCCGCGGGCTGCTCGCCGGCGACGTCGACCTGAGCATCATCGCGCGCGCCACGCCGGGCTTCTCCGGCGCCGATCTCGCCAATCTGGTCAACGAGGCCGCGCTCCTTGCCGCACGGCGCGGACGCCGGGTGGTGTCCATGCGGGAATTCGAGGACGCCAAGGACAAGGTGCTGATGGGGCCTGAAAAACGCTCCATGGTGATGTCACAGTCGGAAAAGGAACTGACTGCCTGGCATGAAGCCGGACACGCCATCGTGGCCCTGAAAGTGCCCAAGGCCGACCCGGTTCACAAGGCAACCATCATTCCCCGCGGCCGGGCTCTGGGCATGGTCATGCAGCTCCCGGAAGACGACAAAATGTCCATGAGCCGGATTGAGATGACGTCGCGTCTCGCGATCATGATGGGCGGACGCGTGGCCGAAGAAGAAAAGTTTGGCATGGATGCCGTGACCGCCGGCGCGGCCTCGGACATTCAGCAGGCCACGCGGCTGGCCCGGGCCATGGTCACGCGCTGGGGCCTCTCGGAAGCGGTCGGCCCGGTGGATTATGCCGACGATCAGGGTCAGGTCTTTCTCGGCCAGCAACTGGTTCAGAATTCATCTGTCTCCGAGGAAACCTCCAAGCGGATCGAGGAAGAGGTCCGGAAACTCATCCAGCAGGGCATGGACGATGCGCGGGCCATCATGGTCGAGCATCGGGATCAGTGGACTCTGATTGCAGAGGGCCTGCTGGAATATGAGACCCTGACCGGAGATGAGATCCGCGCCATGATGGACGGCAAAATGCCGGACCGTCCGGATGAACCGGATGAGCCGTCGGGCGGGTCGGCTGTCCCTGTGATCGGCAAACGTCGCAAGGATTCGGGTGGCGAAGGCTTCAGCGGCGGAGAGCCCGAACCCGCCTGATCCCCCGCCCGGGGGACCGCAAGCCCCGCCATCCCTTCGACCGATCATGGAGACGCACATGGCGATGAGCCGAGACACTCTTGAGGCCTACCTCAGGGACGCTTTTCCCGAGGCCGATATCACACTCACGGACCTCGCCGGCGACGACAATCACTGGCAGGCAGACATCGTCTCGCCCCAATTTGCCGGCAAGTCCCGGGTGGCTCAGCATCAGATGGTCTATGCGGCCCTGAAGGGCACCATGGGCGGCGCCCTTCATGCGCTGGCCCTCAAGACCCGTGCCCCCGACTAGGGGCTGAGACCGGTCTCCACATCTGTCACATGATCGAGGATGTGCCGTAAAATCCGCGGCCGGTGCCGGGGCACGAGATCGTGGCCCATCTCCTCAATCAGTTCGAGCCGGGCACCGGGTATATTGCGGGCAATGTCCTGTCCCCCGAGGGGAGAGACCAGCGGGTCCACGGTCCCGTGAATGACGAGGGTCGGCGCGCGGACCCGACGGGTCACAGACCGGAAATCGCCACTGGACAAAATCGCTGCAATCTGGCGCAGGGGCCCGGAAGGATGATGGTTACGGTCAAACGAAACCGCGATCTGGTCACGAACGCCATTTGTATTGTGATCCTCACCCGGTGTGCCAATCAGGGCGAAGGTTTCCACACCGCGATCAATGATCGCGTCCCGTCCGATAGGGGCTGGCCCCTGACGCAGCAGCCGCTTCAGAATTTCGCCTTTGGGACGCGGCAGACGCGGATTGCCTGTTGTCGACATCACCGCGGTCAGGCTTCGGACCCGACCCGGCGCACCCGCCGCCAGATGCTGGGCAATCATGCCCCCCATAGAGATGCCCACCACATGTGCCGCCTCAATGCCCAGATGGTCGAGCAGCCCTTCGGCATCACGGGCCATGTCGGCAAGGTCATACGGTGTGGCCAGCCGCCATCCGACGCGCCGGGCCAGCATTTGCAGGACCGGGTGAGGCAGGCGCGCCTCATCGAATTTGCTGGACAGGCCGACATCCCGGT
>CAJXMY010000320.1 GCA_913056435.1 uncultured Hyphomonadaceae bacterium
GGGGGGGGATTCCGTTTGACGGGCTTGGCCTCGACCGATCTCACGCTAAAGCCACCCCGGCGAACCGTGTCGAGGGCATCGCCTGCCGCGGTGCCGTCGGGCAGGCTGAACTTTTTGAGGACGGTGCCCCTCAGCGTATGCAGCCGGGCCTCGAAATTGGTGCCGTCAGGGGCCCGAAGCTGCGCCGCAATGGTCCAGTATTCCTGAGGATTGAAGGTTTCGATCTCAAGTTCGCGTTCACAGATCAGGCGCAGCGCGACCGACTGGACCCTCCCGGCAGACCGGGATCCCGGGAGCTTTCGCCATAGGACCGGGGATAGGTTGAAGCCAACCAGATAATCGAGTGCCCGGCGCGCCAGATAGGCGTCGACCAGCTCCTGATCGACCTGACGCGGCTCTTCCATGGCGCGGGTGACCGCGGATTTGGTGATGGCGTTGAAGACCACACGTTCGACCGGCAAATCCTTTTTCAGTGCCCGCCGCTTTTTCAGGGCGTCAATCAGGTGCCAGGAGATGGCCTCGCCTTCCCGGTCCGGGTCAGTGGCCAGAATCAGCTTCTCTGATCCCTTGACCGCCTCTGCGATATCCCGGAGCCGTGCCTGCGATTTGGTGTCGGCCTGCCAGACCATTGCGAAATCATTGTCCGGATCGACCGAGCCGTCTTTCGAAGGTAGGTCCCTTATGTGCCCATAGGAGGCCAGCACCTTATAATCCGAGCCCAGATACTTGTTTATGGTCTTGGCCTTCGCCGGGGACTCAACAATGACAACTTTCATGGAGGGCTCCTCTGAGGCGCCGGAAAGTGGGTGTGCTGGCGTCCTGTGTCAAGCAGGGCGCCGCTCAACCATCTTCTTGGTAGGAAATGATCGTCAGGGCAATGAACAGCGCGCACAAAGCCGGCGACCAGGCCGCGATTAGCGTGGGCACCGCGCCCGACGCCCCCAGGCTGGAGGCAAACTGGATGAGGAAGAACAAGGCCGTTGCGGCCCCGGTCCCGGCGGCCACCAGCTGGGAGGTGCCCCCCAGGCGTGGCAACCGCAGGCATACCAGCGCACCGATCAGGGCCATCGCAGTGTACAGCACGGGCAGTGCGGTGAGACCCCAGAACCGCATTCCGAACCGGGAGGTTTCCAGCCCCGCGCGACGCGTCCGCTCGATAAAGCCGGGCAGGTCCCAAAAGCTGATCGTCGACGGAGAGGTGAACCGGGTGACCAGCGAATTGGGGTCCAGATCGGTTTCAATCGCCAGTCGCGCCATGCTGCGCGGGGCAGACTGGCCATCATTCTCAATGATGTCCTCCAGCTGCCAGAAGCCGTCGATCAGCTGCGCCTGCTTCGCATCTATTCGGCGCGTAAACCGAAAGGCCTGTGTCGGCCGGGCACCTTCGAAGATCCGGCTCTCCTCAATGAACTTGACGTCGGAGAAGGTCCGGCCGGACATATCGACGCGCGCGGCGTGAATCAGGATCTGGGAATTGTCGGTGCCCTGGCGCAGAAAAATGTCGGATCGGGACAGGTCCCGCCCAGATGTGGCTTTTTCGAGGAGCACGCTTCGCGTGGCTTCGAAGCGTTCCGACAAATGCGCGCCCAGCGGGTTTAGGATCATCATGCTGAACAGACCGAGCAAGGTGCCCAGGGCAAAGGCGGGCATAAGGAACTGCCAGGCCGACTGGCCCATGGCCCGGATCACCGACAGCTCTGAGCTCTTGTTCAGGGCATTGTAGCTGATCATTGTGGCGATCAGGATGGCGAAAGGAAGGGTTTCCTCGATCAGCGCCGGCAGTTTCATGGTCGCGAGCTGAAGAGCGCGGAAGACAGACAGGTCAACGTCGTTTCCCACCGTCCGCATCTGTTCCACGACGTCGACGAGGAGGATGGTGATCACGAAAAGGCCTATGACGAGGCCAAGTGCGGTGAGCACGCGCGCGAAGATATAGCGCTGCAGACGGCTGGCGATCATGTCGGCCTCAGTTTCGGCCGGGTCAGGGTCGAGCGAAAGAGCAGGACCGACAGAATGAAAATGGTGAGAAGCGGCAGGGCCCATTGAAGCGCATTGAACTGGCGCTGGGCGACACTGGCCGACTGCAGGGACAACTGCACGATGATCAGAGTCAGCGCAACCGCCGAGGCGCCGGTGATGCGCCGGTTGTAGCCACGCCGGTTAAAATGCCCGCCAAGAACCGCTATGATGGCCAGCAGGGCGAGACTGACACTGGTCAATGGCGTGGCCAGTCGGGCATTCAGCTCCGCGAAATAAAGATCCCGATTGGCCACT
>CAJXMY010000321.1 GCA_913056435.1 uncultured Hyphomonadaceae bacterium
AATTTTGAAAGAGAAGAGTTTGATAGAGATAAAATTGAAGATATATCCCAAGGAATTACTACTACCTCTGAAGTTCAGCAAGAAAGCAACAATGATGAAACTGATAATAACAATTTACAAAACCAAGATGAAGAATTGGTCATCACAGCCGAATGGGCACGCCGTCCTGGCTGGCCGCATACAGGGCATCAATCACGTCGCCGTCGACCAGGGCGTTCATCTTGGCCCAAATCCCAGAAGGCCGTCCCTCCCGGGCCGCCTCCGCTTCCTGACGGATCCGGGCGATCAGAAACCTTTCAAGTCCGGCGGGAGACATGACGATCTTTTCGAGAGACGGCTCGTGATCCGGCGGCGCCCGGTAAGCGGTGACATAATTGAACAGGCGCCCTGCATCCCGGCCGAGCGCCGGATCCGCGGTAAACAGGGACAGATCCGTGTAAATTTTCGCCGTGATCGGATGGTAATTTCCGGTGCCGAAATGCGTGTAGGTCCTCAGCCCGCCATCTTCCCGTCGAACAACCAGAGAGACCTTCGCATGGGTCTTGTAATCGATGAACCCATAAACGACCTGAACGCCTGCACGCTCGAGGTCACGGGCCAGCCTCAAATTGGTCTCCTCATCAAACCGGGCCTTGATCTCCACCAGTGCCGTGACATTTTTCCCGGCCTCCGCCGCCTCGATCAAAGCGCCGACAATGGGGGAATCCAGCGTGGTCCTGTAAAGCGTCTGCTTGATGGCAATCACATCCGGGTCGCGGGCGGCCTGCCGAACGAACTGCACCACCACATCGAAGGATTCATAAGGATGGTGGACCAGTATATCCTTGGCGCGAATGGCTTCGAAGCAATCGCCTCCCATTTCCCTGATCCGTTCCGGGAACCTGGCTTCATAAGGCTTGAAGAGGAGGTCGGGCCGGTCCTTCATGATCAGCCCCGAGAGGTCTTTCATGCCGAGCAGCCCCTCAAGCAGCATCACGTCACGCGATTCGGCATCCATCTCCCGGACAATGACGTCCCGCAGGGCGTCCGGCGCATCGACGTCGAAGTGAATTCGGACAATTCGCCCGCGACGGCGCTGCTTGAGCAGAATTTCGAATTCGGTAATCAGATCCTCGGATTCTTCCTCGATCTCGATATCGCTGTCGCGGACCACCCGAAAGACACAATGGCCTGTCGACGAAAACCCCGGGAACAGCTCCGCCTGAAAATGGGCAATGATGCTCTCGAGGCGCACCAGCCGCAGCGCCCCGGATTTATGATCCGGCAAACGCACGAAGCGGGATGAGAAGGCCGGCATGGGCACCAGTCCAACCATGGGGTCACCACCGCCGGCGGTCGGACTGAGCGCAAATGCGATGGCAAATCCAAGGTTTGGAATGAACGGAAACGGATGCGCAGGGTCAACGGCCTGGGGCGTGAGAATGGGGAAGACCTGATGGTAAAAATAGTCCTGAACCCATTTCGTCTCCGCCTTCCGCAGTTCATCGATGCGGAGAATTTCGATGCGTTCTTCCTGCATCCTGATCCGGAGATCTCGCCAGCAAACCTGCTGGCGCCGCATGAGCTCGCCAACCATGGTCTCGATCTCTTCAACCTGCTGACTTGGCGTCCGTCCATCCTGGCTGGTCCGCGTTATCCCTGCCCTGAGCTGCTCCCGGAGCCCGGCATAACGAACCATGAAGAATTCATCGAGATTGTTGGCCGAGATCGACAGGAACCGAAGACGCTCCAGAAGCGGATGGCGCGGATTGTCGGCCTCCTCCAGCACCCGGCGATTGAACTGCAACCAGGAAAGTTCCCGATTAAGAAACCGGTCCGGTCCCCACGGGGCGAGCCCGTCTTCGACGTTTTCTCGCGGCTCCTTCGACCCGGTCATTCCGCACATCCTCCAGCCGCGGCCTCCAGCACGGCACGGGCCATCGGAACCGTCAGCGCCTGACGACCGCCAGCACTCCCTGCCAGCCGGGCGACCGCGTCTTCAATCGCATCATAGTTCAGGCCCAGCCGAACCATCAGATAGGATTCAACAGCCGGCGGTAAACTCAGCGCCGCACGGGCGGCGGCGCGGTGCAGCCGGGCACGCATCAGGGCCTCATCCGGCGGTCCGAGCCGCGCCATCGGCGCGGATCGCAGGCGCGAGGCCAAATCAACCGAGTTCAGCCCCCAGTCCGCAGGTCCTGTTCTGCCGGTCAGCAGGAGCCGACCACCGAGGCGCTGGACAGAGCTGTACACCGTCAGCAACCAGTCGTCCTGCCTGCAGAGATCGGCCC
>CAJXMY010000322.1 GCA_913056435.1 uncultured Hyphomonadaceae bacterium
CGTCTCGCCAAGCTGCCAGAGACCGTCTAGACAACTCTTATGTCCACCGTTCGCCCCGATCTTGAGCGCCATAAACGTCATATCCTCCTGAAGGAAATTGGTGGACCGGGCGTTCGCAAGCTGACCGGGGCCTCGGTTTCGATTGTCGGCGCCGGCGCTCTAGGCGGGCCCTGCGCACTCTATCTCGCTGCGGCCGGGGTCGGGCAGGTTGAGCTCTGGGATGATGATCGCGTCGATCTGTCCAATCTGCAGCGTCAGATCCAGTTTGGCGAGGATGATCTCGGGCGGCTGAAGGTCGATGTCCTGGCGGATCGCCTCAAGGCCATGAACCGCAGCCTCGACATCCGGATCATGGCCGAACGGGTCGGTGATGGCCCGCTGCCGGGCGGACAGATCCTGATTGATGCCACGGACAATTATGAGAGCCGGTTCCGTCTCAATGAGGTCGCGCACGTGTCGGGTCGGCTTCTGGTCTCGGGGGCGGCATCGCAATGGTCGGGGCAGCTCTCCGTTTTCGCCTCAGGGGTCAGACCCGGGGCCCCCTGTTATCAGTGCTTCGTGCCGGTTATGCCGCCACCGGCGGCCACATGTGAGGAGGTCGGCGTGGTTGGGGCGCTGACGGGTCAGGTCGGGACCGGCATGGCGCTCGAAGCCGTCAAACTGATCACCGGTGCAGGTGATCCCCTGATCGGACGGCTCCAGATCTATGACGGCCTTGGCGGCACGGTCCGTACGGTGGGATTGCGGGCCGACCCCACATGTCCTGTCTGCGCCGGCTGAAACTTTTCTTTGACACGCGAAAAGAAGTGTTTTTTTTCTGTCAGAACCTTGAGGAGACCCTGCTCTCATGTGGCGTACTGGCTTTGCGATTTTGCTCACGGTGGCGACGGTTCTGGCGGCTGGCTGGCTGGCGCTGAGACGGTCAGATATTCCCTATGACACGCTCGAGTTCGCCTATTCCCTGCCGCAAAGCGAATTTGTGACCCTCGAGGGCGGCCTGAAGGTCCACTACACTGACACCGGGCCGCGTGATCATCCCGGCATTATTCTGGTGCATGGCTTTGCCGCCTCCCTGCACACATGGACCGCCTGGCGTAGCGCACTTGAAACCGATTTTCGCGTCGTGACCGTGGACTTGCCGGGCCATGGCCTCAGCCGTGCGGAGACCCCTGACAGGGTCACTCTGGACCGGTTTTCCGATGTTGTTCTCGAGCTGGCCGATACGCTTGAGCTTCCTTCCTTTACCCTTGCGGGCAGCTCCATGGGGGGGGCGGTGGCGTGGATCACGGCGCTCAAGGCCCCTGACCGGATTGACGGTCTGGTTCTGGTCGGTGCCTCCGGCTGGGCGAGCGAAGGCGCGAATGAGCGCCGCCCTCTCGCCTTCAAGCTTCTGGACAATCCGGTCATCCGCGTTTTGGTCAGGGATCTCGACATGAGTGCCATGGTCGAGGCGACGCTACGCGACTCCTATGTTGACCAGACATTTGTGACCGAGGAGCTGGTTCAGCGCTACACGGCGCTGATCAGGGCGCCAGGCCACCGGATGACGCTGACCCAGCTGTTCGGAGGGCGGCCTGCAGTCACGGCCGAGGCCCTGTCTGTCCTCGATATGCCGACCCTGATCCTCTGGGGACGGGAGGACAATCTGGTCCTTGTGGAGAATGCGGACAAGTTCAAGGCGGCCATACCTCAGGCCGAACTCGTGATCTATGATGCGGTAGGCCACTTGCCGCATGAAGAGGTGGCAGCCGACACTTTGCAGGAAATGCGAGAATTCATGCTCTCTGTGGAGCTCGAGGCGCTTGATGAGCGATTTATCGAGTCGGCCGGCGATCCGCGTCTCGATGCTCAGCGCCCCACGCCCTGAGGTGCCAGAGAGCGGCCTCCCTGTCTTGCGCGCTCACCTCCGTTTCAGAGCCGGATGACCTCCGCGCCATTGCCGGCGGGAGTCCGCTCTCACCCGGTTCAAATCCGGGTGTTCTGGGGGATAAACGGGCGGATAAGACTCAGGCGGCGTTCACAGAAACGCCCGACACGCAGAGCAGCGAGCGCATGCCATCCGCCGTTTCGCAGGACCTCAGAGCTGCGCGCAACTCGGCATTGCGAAAGGCCCGGCTGACCTGGGCCAGAGCCCGTAAATGATCCGCCCCTGAGCTGTGCGGCGCCAGAAGCATGAAGATCAAATCACAGTCCCGCCCGTCGATGGCATCGAAATCGACCCCGGTTTCGAGACGGACAAAGGCCCCGATC
>CAJXMY010000323.1 GCA_913056435.1 uncultured Hyphomonadaceae bacterium
CCCCGCCTCAACATTGGCCCGGTCCTGACGAAACAGATCCAGAAATGCGGCCTGCAAAGCTTTCCGATCAGGGGCATTGCGGGGCTGGAACGGAGGCTCGCCCGGCCTGTTAAACCCCGCGGACCGGCGCCGGGCCAGAACATACTGGCCGCCATACCAGGCCGAGCGCAGCCCCTGCGCGGCGGTGTAACGTGCCCGGCCAGCCGTTTTCGCGATTGAACTCACTAAACCCATTTTCTTTAAATGGGGCACCTTCCAGCCTTCGTCCAGATGACAGATGAGCTCAGGCTTCAGCTCCTGTTCAGCTTGTGACGACCATAGTATTGCCAACCTGCTTTCGAGGGCCCGTGAGGGAGAGGAAAAATGATGAAGTCCAGTCTGATTGCCGTGCTGACCACGGTGTGCATCTCTCCCCTTGCACTGGCCGACCATGAGCCCGTCTATGGACCTGGCGCATCGCCCGCCGCTTTCGGCTGTGAAGCCGCAAAGCGAGACCAGCAAACCGCCGGAGCCCTCCTCGGCGCCGTCGCCGGCGGGCTGCTGGGGGCCGCAATTGCGGACGATAATGGCAATCGCGCCCATCATCGGCATCGCCGTCATCATGGTCATTACCGCCATTATCGCCACCATGGACCCAGTTCCGGCGATCAGGTCGCTGGCGCTGTGATCGGAGGCGTTCTTGGCGCTGTGATCGGAAGTGAAGTGGCCCGATCCAATGTGGACTGCACGCCGAAATGGGATCACCGGGCGACACCGCCGCCAACCCGGGTGGCCGAGGGGCCGGCCTGGAACGCCCCTGCCCGGACAGCCGATTATGGCAATCCACCGCGGAGCGTGGTGTACAGCAACCAGCCGCCCGCCCCCCTGCTCGGCGGTCCCGACGACCCTTCTGCGCTGATCGCACAGGGTCGTCCAGAGCCCCTGGACCCCGCAGAGGCGGGGGCCGGCAAAGACACCTGCCAAACCATTCAGCGTGAAACCTTGCTCTCCAATGGCACCCGCCTCAGAGAACCGGTTCAGATCTGTCAGGATACCCAGGGACACTGGATCCTGGATGAGACACCATTTTCCTGAGGAGCGCCGAGCGCACAGCCCCCCTTTTCCCCTCGAGCCTGAGACCGTATGGGTTCTGGAATGAGCGCCTATTTTACACCCATTCCCTTCTCCCTGTGGACCGAAGCGCCCCAAACCTTCGCCGACCGCTTGGGGCAGTCCTTTCGCGAGACCGGCTTTGCCGTGGTCGAGGATCATCCCCTGTCGTCAGACCTGATCGAGCAGGCCATGACTGCGACGCGAAGCTTCTTCGATCTCCCTGAGGCCACCAAACGCACTTATTTCGATGCGGATGGCGGTGGCCAGCGCGGATATACGCCTTTTGCCATGGAGAACGCCAAGGATGCAGAGGCCGCGGATCTGAAGGAGTTCTGGCACACTGGCCGCTTCATGCCTCCGGAGGCGCCCTTCCGGGATGTCATGACGCCTACGCCATCGGTCAAGGAGGTTCCCGGCTTCGATGACGCGACGCGCGCCTTCTTCGACGCGCTGGATGAGTTCGGCGCCTGCCTGCTTCGGAGTGTGGCAATCCATCTGGAACTTGACCAGAGCTGGTTTACCCACCGGATCAATTGGGGCAACTCCATTCTGAGACTGCTTCACTATCCACCACAGGCCACGCCGCCCCCCGCGGGCACGGTGCGGGCCGGAGCGCATGAGGATATCAATGTCATCACGCTGCTGCTCGGCGCAGAGGAGGCCGGGCTGGAAGTTCTGCACCGGTCGGGAGACTGGCTGCCCGTCAACCCGCCTCCCGGCGCGCTGGTAATCAATTGTGGGGATATGCTGCAGCGCTTGACCGGTGGCATCCTTCCTTCGACCACCCATCGGGTGGTCAATCCCGCGCCCGAACGTGCCCGGTTCCCGCGATATTCCACTCCGTTCTTCCTACATTTCAATCCGGACGTGGTGATTGAAACCCTGCCTGGATGCCTCGCGGAAGGCGGCCAGAGCGCCCCGCCGATCACTGCAATGGAGTATCTTCTGGAACGCCTTCGCGAGATTGGTCTGAAGTAGCCGGCTGGCCGCCCGAATTTAGCGTAGCCAGACGTAAAGCGGTTGGACTAGCGCTGCAAAACAGGATAGGAATCAAGAGTAGGTCTGAAACATCTTACGCGATGTTTTGCAAAGAAGAGGCGGCCTTTTTTGCCGGCCTCTGTCAAACGGGAGAAGAAACCATGTTTTTAA
>CAJXMY010000324.1 GCA_913056435.1 uncultured Hyphomonadaceae bacterium
AGCATCACCGACATCAGATGCCAGCGGCCCGGCAGGGCATGGCAGAAGGCATGGACCGCGGAGGCGGGGTTGGACCGATAGGTCGACAGGGTGGTGAAGATGACCCCCGATGTGCCCAGTGACAGGATGGTGTCCCCATCGCCCGTGGCGCCGGCGCCCAGCGCCCGGGCGGCATTATCACTGCCGCCGGCCACCACAGGGACGGGGTCGAGCCCCCAGGCCTCGGCCACCGCCGGGCGAAGCGACCCGGTCACGGCGGGGCCCTCAAACAGTGTCGGCATGTGCGATGGCTCAAGGCCGCAGGCCTGCAGAAGGGGCTCAGCCCATTGGCGCTGAGCCACATCCATCCACAGCGTTCCGGCGGCATCCGACATGTCGGAGGCATAAGTCCCCGTCATGCAGAGCCGCACATAGTCTTTTGGCAGGAGCACTTTGTGGGTTTTCGCGAAAATGTCGGGCTCATGCCGGCGCACCCATTCGAGCTTCGGTGCCGTGAAGCCCGGCATGACAAGATTGCCGCCCCGGCTCAGAAAGGCCGGCTCCGCCGCCTGAAGGGCCGCACACTCCGCCCCGCTTCGCCCGTCATTCCACAACATGGCGGGCCGCAGGACCTGGTCGTCCGCACCCAGGAGCGTGGCGCCATGCATCTGGCCGGTGAGCCCGACGGCCCGGCTTCGCCGCCGCGTCTCGGCGGGCAGGGCGCACACGCTGGCCGAGACCGCCGCCCACCAGTCTGCGGGGTCCTGCTCCGACCAGTTTGGCCGGGGCCTTGAAACCGCCAGTGGCGCGGTCCCGGTCGCGACGACGTCGCCCGATCCGTCAATGACAACGGATTTGACCGCGGAGGTTCCGATATCAATGCCTAGAAACAAGACAGGCTCCCTTCGCCAGGCACTCTCCGGCGCCGTTGCTGTTAACGTTAACACCCTTGCATTCGCGAGGCAAGAACCTAGTCTGGGGCCCGGAATGAGAGGCCGATGACAAATCCGGACAAGCCCCGTCGGGCCACCATTGTGGATGTTGCGAAACGGGCTGGCGTCTCGACTATGACAGTCACCCGGGTCATCCACAAGCGTGACAAGGTCAGCCCGTCGACGCGGGAAACCGTCGAGCACGCCATCACCGAGCTCGGCTATGCGCCGAATCTGGCCGCCAGAGCTCTGGTCGGCTCCCGGGTCCGCCGGGTTTGCCTGCTCTACGGAAACCCGTCTTCGGCCTATCTGGGCGAGCTGATCCTTGGCGCGCTCAAGGCGACAAGCGAAGCAGAGGCGAACCTCATCGTCGAACGGGTCACGCCAGATCTGTCGATGGAGGATCTGGCCGCGAAGCTGGACCGGGACTGGGACGGCCTGATTGTGCCGCCCCCAATGAGCGACATGGCCGGGATCCGTGAGCTGATCGCACAGCGGAGTTTTCCGGCTGTCTTTCTTTCCAGTGCGGCCGAGACCGGCCAGGTCAACGAGATCCGGATTGACGACTACAAAGCCGCCTATGACATTGTCGACCTACTCATTCGCAAGGGCCACCGGCGCATTGGATTCATCAAGGGCGATCCCTCCCAGACGGTGAGCGAGCGGCGCCTCGCCGGGTATGAGGATGCGCTCAGAGATGCCGGGCTGGCCGTGGACGAGGCCTGCATCGCCTTCGGCTCATTTACCTATCGGTCGGGAGAACAGGCCGCCCTGGCGCTGTGCGCTCTGGCTCGGCCACCCTCGGCGATCTTTGCCAGCAATGATGACATGGCGGCCGGCGCCCTGGCCGCGGCCGTCAAAACAGGCCGCGAGGTTCCCGCCGATCTGGCCATTGCCGGGTTCGACGACTCCCCGATCGCCACAACGGTGGCGCCCTCCCTGACAACCGTGCGCCAGCCCGTCGCGGAAATGGCTGAACGCGCCGTGCAGCTGGTTCTTAAGCTCAAGGGAAGCCAGCGTCCGGTGCAGACCATCATCGCGCCCCACGCGGTTATCGAGCGGGAAACCACATGATCGGGACCCGGCGCCGTGCCGCTTTGCGTCGCAGGCGCCACCGGGAGAGACGGACCGGGCCATCGCGCAATCCGCCCTGCGGACCCGACATATATTTTCGCCGGAAGGCCGCCCACAGCCTTCCTTTGGCGCACCGAACACCCTACCTATAGTCAGGACAGCCGCCGGAGGATGGCATGACCAAGCCCGTTGCCGATAGCGCCCTCGACCAGATTTGGCGCCAGGCCCGCAGCCACAATTTCTGGG
>CAJXMY010000325.1 GCA_913056435.1 uncultured Hyphomonadaceae bacterium
GTGATGTCCGAACCCCGGGCATTGTACGATGGGTTCCAACCTGCGTTGTTCATCCAGTAGCTGAGCAGGAGTTTTCCCTCGGTGGCCCGAGGGGCTTCGACGTTGACAATCACTTCGAGTGAAGTCTCCGTCCGCAACGGGGGCAAGGCATTCGTCTCCCGGTCGATGGCGTACATATTCTCTTGCAGTTGGGCGATTTCTTTGCTCAGGTTGAGGCGACCGGTTTGGATGGCTTCGAACCGTTCGCGGAAAAATTCCGAGGCCCGGATCAGCCGCTCGAGGTCCACCCCGCTGTCCTTCACGGTGAAACCTTGGTTATTGAGCAGCAGTTGTTCTTCGCGATCGAAGATGATGTTCTGGGTGTTCAGTTCGTTGATGCGCTTCTGCAGTTCGTTGCGCTCAAGTTGGAATTCGTTCCGGCGCTCAGCAGTGGAGGCGCCGCTGAGGGTGTCGGTGTGGTAGCGGTGGGTGATGCTGAGCACCTGAAAGGGGCCGTTACCCGTCAACCGGATTTGTGCCGGGTCAATGGCGGTGTTGAGGCCTTCAAATACCACGGTGGACAGGCCGCTGGCCAAATCCACTTCGGCGATGCGCTCGACTTGCGCGCCTTGTTGGTAGACGACAACGTGATCGATGGTCGTTTCAACGGTCAGGTCACCGTGGTTGGTTTTGTTGTTCGATGCCCAACTCAGGGAAGAGATCAAGGCGAAGCAAAGGGCCAATGGAGCGTGTTGCATGGTCGTTGATTTAAGCGATGAATGTTCTCATCCCCTAAACCAAGGAGCATGCCAAACTCAAAAACCGATCTTCTCGCGGACCCGTTCAAGGACGGGTTTTGCCACTGCTCGGGCACGTTCTGCGCCTTTGGCTAGCTCGGCGTCGAGGGCGCTCTTGTCGCTCATCCAGCGATTGAATTCTTCGCGCTCTCGAGCAAATCCGTCGACCACGGCTTCCAGCAAGGCTTTCTTGGCGTGGCCCCAACCATATCCGCCGGCCCGAAGGGAAGCCGCCATCTGTTCCGGAGTGACAGGCGCCAAGTCCGAGCCCAATGAACCCGATAAAAAAAGATCCTTAGTGACATATTTTGTCTCCCGAATATCAAGTAAGGAGAAGAAAAAAGGTCACAAACGTCAATAATAAGAAATACAAAAGAGACATAAATACAATAACAGATGCGCACAGAGCGCAATTGGTTCGCGTCCAGTGTGATGACGGCGGGGCCGAGGCGCAATAATGGCGGTGACTTGCCCCAGCTTCGGGGGTGATGTCCCCTCATCGCGAGGAGCGCCCCGTTCAGGATCTTTTCGAGACAGTGGTCCAGAGAGCTGCAGGCTCCGCCCTGTGATGACGGCTTGCCTCCGGATCGCCCACTGGATTATCAGGCGCTCGGTTGACGCGGGTTGCGGGAGGCTGTGAGCCTCCCTACACATGGGCGCAGACCGTCCCCATATGGACGGTGAGACGGGTGAAGGATTGGTGCATGGATAGCCGGGTTAAGGACGGGATCGACAAGGACACAGTGGCCGCGGCACGGGCTCTGGAATCGGAGCATTATAGTGCGGGGTTCTCAACCGAGATCGAAACCGAATATGCGCCCAAGGGGCTGGATGAGGACACGGTCCGTTTCATTTCGGCCAAGAAGGGTGAACCGGACTGGCTGCTGGACTGGCGCCTGAAGGCTTATCAGCGCTGGCTGACCATGGAAGAGCCGGACTGGGCGATGATCGATTATGCCCCCATCGACTATCAGGACATCTATTACTATGCGGCGCCAAAAGCCGGCGCCAAGTACGAGTCGCTTGACGATGTCCCCAGGGAGATTCTGGAAACTTACGAGAAGCTCGGAATTCCGCTGCGCGAGGCCGAGGTCCTGCTCGGGGTCGAAGGGGCCGCGGAGACTGCGGCTGCTGCGCGGGAAACGCCCCGTATCGCGGTGGATGCGGTGTTTGACTCGGTGTCCGTTGCGACGACCTTTCGGGCGGAACTGGAAAAGGCCGGGGTGATTTTCATGTCGATCTCCGAGGCGGTGCACCAACATCCGGAGCTGATCAGAGCCTATCTTGGCAGCGTCGTGCCCCAGTCTGACAATTATTTCGCCACACTGAATTCGGCGGTGTTTTCCGACGGCACCTTTGTGTACGTGCCGCCTGGGGTGCGCTGCCCAATGGAGCTGTCGACCTATTTTCGGATGAATGCGGAAAATACAGGCCAGTT
>CAJXMY010000326.1 GCA_913056435.1 uncultured Hyphomonadaceae bacterium
TTTCAAAATGCCGGGCATGAATGAGGAGCCGCTGGTGCGGCGCTTTCTGAACCAGAGCGGTCACCGGCCCGTGATCCTGATGTCGGGGGAGGCCAGCCTGCTTGACATCGAATGGGCACGCGATGTGGGCTTCAGTGCGTTTCTGCCCAAGACGCTCGATGGACCGGCTTTTGTGCGGCGGATTCAGGATGTGTGCATCAACAGCGCCCACGATGCCGAGTTTTTCGGGGATTTCAGTCCGGCCCGGGCGCCGGGCCACAGGAAGATCAGCCGGCGTGAGCTGGATATCGTCCAGCTGGTCAAGCTGGGGATCTCGAACAAGGAAATCGCCGATATCGCCCAGGTGTCCCCGGAGACCGTAAAGGCCCATCTCAAGGCCCTTCAAGGCAAGTTCGGCGCCCGCAGCCGGACCGATCTGGTCGTCAAGGCGGTGGCAGAAGGCTATATCCGGATCTGATCCTGATCCGCCCTCCGCCACCTTCGCCCGGCCTCAGGCGCGCGCGCTCTGGCGGGCCATGCAGCGGTCAAACCAGGCACTGACATGGGGCAGGCTCCGATTGACCGGTTGGCCGACCTGCTCTCCGAAGGCCATCCAGGCAGACAGGACGATGTCCGCGAGGGAGAACTCTGAACCGGCGAGATAATCCCGGTCGGAGAGCTGGCCGTCCAGCCAGGACAGCTTGTCCTGCGCGCACGCCTTGAGGCCGTCGGCGGCTTCGGGCAGGCACCGCATCCGGTCCTTGAACACGGGCAGGCCTTCTGAAAACCGGAACCCGTTGCCGAGTGGCTCACAGACATTCAGGTCCGCCCAGCGCGTCCAGCGTCGGACCTGGGCCCGCGCCTCCGGTGTTGCCCCAAGCATACTGGGGCCGGGCTGGGTCTCTTCAAGATATTCGCAGATCGCTGTGACCTCGGTCACGACACTGCCGTCATCAAGGACCAGCGCCGGCAGCTGCCCGGCCGGATTGATGTCCAGATAGGGGGGCTGGCGGTTCGCGCCGGCCATCAGGTCAACCTCCTCCTTGGGAAGGGTTATGCCGCGCTCCGCCATATAGGTGCGGACGATCTGTGGGTTTGGTCCCATGGAGTTGTATAGCTTCATTATGTGTCCCTCTGTTTGACTTGGACGGCAGCTTACGCGCTTCCGATCCGAAAGCCAGATGAAGGCCGGCTATTTTCGGTGTCCGACCGCCACCTGTTTGTCCGCCGGCTCATGCTGATGATCCCGTACCGGTATCCTGATCGACGGCAGGCCCTTGAGGATCTTCTGCATCCATAATATGAATTCAGATAAGGGCGGACTGACCTGATGATGCCGGATCGCGGTGGCGGACGTCGGGCGCGGTTCCGCACGCTGGCGCGCGCCCCTCTTTCCCTGTGGCCCGGTTTGTTGGAGACTGTGGGTCCGGTGCGGCAAGGCCGGTGGGCAAATGGGAGGCAGAGACCATGCCAGACAGGATGTATAAGACACTGGCCCTCGAGGTGGTTGACCATGTTGGGTGGCTGACCATTGATCACCCGCCCCTCAACCTGTTTGACCGGGCCCTGATGTCCGACATGATGGCGGCGGCGAGGCACCTGTCGGAAGATGAGCAGGTGCGGGTGGTCGTGGTTCAGAGCGCAGACCCCGATTTCTTCATTGCCCATGCTGATGTGACCCTGATCGAGGCCGTGGCGGCGGCCGATCCCGCCTCGGATCCGGACAGCTCCTTTTTTCATGCCATGACCGAGCAGTTTCGACAGATGCCCAAGCCGACCCTCGGCAAGATCCGGGGGATCGCCCGGGGAGGTGGTCTTGAATTTCTGGCGGCGCTCGATATGCGCTTCTGTGCCCGGGAAACGACCCGTCTGGGACAGCCCGAGGTGACCCTCGGCATCATTCCCGGTGGGGGCGGGACGAGCCGCTGGCCGCGCCTGATCGGCTATGCCCGGGCCATGGAACTCATGCTCGGTGGGCGTGACTTTGATGCCGATGAGGCCGAACGCTATGGCCTTGTGAACCGGGCCCTCCCCGAGGCGGAGCTTGATGACTGGGTCGATCAGCTGGCCCGGCGCATGGCGGGGTTCGCACCCCATGCCATCCGCCTGATCAAGCAGGTGGGTCAGGGCCAGGGTTCCCTGGAGGACAGTCTCGC
>CAJXMY010000327.1 GCA_913056435.1 uncultured Hyphomonadaceae bacterium
ATTCACCACCGATACGCCCACCCCGTGCAGCCCGCCGGAAACCTTGTAGGAATTATTGTCAAACTTGCCGCCAGCATGAAGCTGGGTCATGATCACCTCAGCTGCTGAAACCCCTTCTTCTGCATGAATATCCACCGGGATGCCGCGGCCGTTATCCGTGACCGTGACCGACCCGTTCTCACCGGGGGCAACCTTGTCCACCTCGCCGTGACGAAAGGTCAGGGCGGCGCCGGGCTTGATGGTGGCATGGTCGTGCGCGACGGCCTCATCCTGCGAGGCCTTTTGCGCGGCCGACAGGCCGGTCCCGGCGTCCGGTCCATCTGTCCCGCCGGAACAGGCCTGGAGCACCAGCAGCGCGGCAAAAGCAGACACAGATACAGGGGAGGGAATGGCTCTGATCATGGAACACCCTTTCTCACGGCGCGGTGGTAACAGTGAAATCATAGCAGGAGTCCCGGTTGTTTGTACTGGTCAGTGGATCGCAGAACTGCGTACCAAATTCCCCAAAGCCTTCAGCATTCTCAAGGGTGTTGCACCAGTCATAGGCCTCGATACGGTAACTGCCCGGCGGAAGGCTCAGGGGTGAACTTGTTTCTGTGTTTTCCGCCCCGGAATCGGCCCGCAAGCGCAGCACACCCTGGTTCTGGGTCAGATCCCAGACCAGAAAGTCGGGATCGGTATTGCCAGACCCCGCCGGCGGGGGACTGGTGTTGGTCATGGTAAAGGTGAAGGTGCCCGATCCGGACAGCTCCAGCGCCAGATAGGCCCGGTTCCCAAGCTTGTTGTAATGTCCCTCGGTCGCAATGGAGCAGATCTCAACAGCCGGTCCGTCCACGGTGAGTTGATGATAAACCGGCAGGGTGGAGGTGTAGAGCGGGTTGCCCTGTCCATCCTGCTGGCCAAACGTGGTCTCGCCCGCACCCTGTGGCCCGCGGCCAAAGATAAATTCCTCGTCCAGCAGCGCGTCGAGGGCGGCCCCATCCACTGCGGGATCGTTCCGGATCCGGTCGGCGAAGGGGTAGACCATGGTAAAGTCGGCCTGCGCGACATAGCCCGGCGCGGTCAGGGTGTTGTAGATCGGTCCAAAGCCGGCCGAGATCGTGTCGACCCCATCACTGTCGGTGTCGAAAATATCGTAAATAAGGGTCTGAACAGAGGCCTCGCTATACCAGCCTTTGCGGTAAAGATTGCTTTCGATGTTGAGCGAAAATCCGGACTGCTGACGGACCCCGCCCGAATCCTTATATATCGGGTCCAGCAGGCCGATGGCGGAAAAGGCGTTGCCAAACCCTTCTCCGAAGGCGACGCGGGGGTCGAGCCTCTGGCTCAGGCTGTGGGATCCGCCTATGGAATCGCTGCGGGAAATCCGGTCTTCGAGGAAATGCCCGAATTCATGGACATTGACATGGCGGTCATACTCATCGGGATCATTGTCCGCCGCGCCCAGGATCAGAATGGTCGAGACCCCGCCGACCCGGCGATAGGAGGAGCTGCCAATGTCGCCATTGGCGATGCTGCCGCCTGTCGGCCGGTTGTTCTCGCTCCATCCGACATTGAGCAGCGGCAGAGCGACATCGGGGTCGACGCCCACAACAGTATCAATGGCATCGACCATGCTGTCGAGGACAACAAAAGGTGCCGCGGACCGCGTGGCCGTATAGCCCCCGGTGGCATTCGTACCTGTCCAGCCCGACGCCGCATTGAGATTACGTGTTGAGTTCTCGGTTCCGCTGGTCGACAGGCTCCCGGCCAGAACATAGGGCGCGTCATTGTTCGTATTGTCGATGACCCGCACGTCCCAGGAGGCCGGTGTTGTCTGAGTATAACGGGCCTCAACCTGAATCCGGACATCCGTCCCGGCTGGCACCGTGACCGCATAGGTCCCCGTGCTGGTCGTCACAT
This sequence comes from uncultured Hyphomonadaceae bacterium, assembly GCA_913056435.1. Classification (GTDB taxonomy): domain Bacteria; phylum Pseudomonadota; class Alphaproteobacteria; order Caulobacterales; family Hyphomonadaceae; genus Henriciella. The sequence continues at coordinate 1,903 of CAJXMY010000327.1, forward strand.
CCGAGTCGAGGACCGTTCCGGACCCATTGACGGCCTCGACGGTGACGCCCCTGACGGGTCGCTGGGTCGTGGCCTCATAATCCAGCCCGATCGCGTCGGCCTGATGCGGCACGAAATCATAGGTCACCGCGCCGCTGATCGTCACATCCCCCGAAGGCGGCGGTGGCGGCGGCGGGGGCGGTGGCGGTGGCGGCGGGGGCGGTGGCGGTGGCGGTGGAGGCGGCGGCGGTGGA
>CAJXMY010000328.1 GCA_913056435.1 uncultured Hyphomonadaceae bacterium
ATCCTCGCCGAAATCGGCTACAGCGGCACCCAGATCGCCCGCCTCTATGATGACAAGGTCGTCGCGGGTCATTGACTGGAGTCCCGAGCTTGGAGCCATGTCTGTCGACAGCCGGTCCGGACAGGCGGCCCCTCTTTATGAAGGCGGAGACGTCAAACCTTTTACGGTCACCCCAACCGGACCGGTGGACGTTGTCGTGTCAAGCGACACCTTCCACGGAGCCCATCGGACGGACACGGAATCCATCATAGCCCGTGGCCGCGACCTGATCACAAATAACCCGATAGACATCGACGCCACCGACATAGGCCATGAAGGTCCGGGGTTTGCCCGGAACATTGGCGCCTACATACCAGCTGTCGGCCTGCGGAAATAAGGTCATATTGGCCACCGCCTCATTATGGGCGGCCCATTCATCCTCTGCCGCTTCTGTCGCCTCTATGGAGGCGAGATTTTGGTCTTTCATCCATCCAATGCAGTCACTGACCCAGTCCACATGCTGTTCGATCGACACCATCATGTTCGACAGAACCGAGGGGCTTGAAGGGCCGGTAATGGTGTAGAAATTCGGGAACCCCGCAACCGCAACGCCGAGGTAAGTGTGGGGTCCGTTCGCCCATTTGTCTTTCAGGGCCTGCCCCCCAATGCCCCGAATGTCCACGCGCATAATCGCTCCGGTCATCGCGTCGAATCCCGTCGCGAAGACGATGGCGTCAAACGCCGTTTCCCCGCTCTGGGTTTGTACCCCTTTTGGCGTGATCCGTTCCAGAGGATCCCGTTTCAGATCCACCAAATGCACATGATCCTTGTTGAAGGTCTCAAAATAATTGGTGTCGAGGCAAGGTCGCTTCGTTCCAAAGGGGTAGGACTTTGGCACAAGGGCCTCTGCGACATCCGGATCATCAACCCGTTCGCGGATCTTGTCCCGGATGAAATCCGAGACCCAGTCATTCGCCTGTTGGTCAGACAGCGTGTCGGAATAGGCCGATGAAAGGGCCGTCAGAATGCCTGTTTTCCACCCGGCCTCATAGCTTTGCTGTCTTTCCTCAGGCGTCGCCAGATGGGCGGACTGAAAACTCCGCGGCGGATTCGGAATCCCAGCAGGATGGCTTTTCTGGGCCTGCCTGAACGCCCGGTACTGGGCCTTCATGTCGACGATCTCGGAATTGGTCAGCGGCCGATTGCCCGCCGGAAGAGAATAGGCCGGTGTGCGCTGATAAACCGTGAGATCCGATGCCTGGTCGGCAATGAGCGGGATGGACTGAATGGCCGAGGAGCCAGTTCCAATGACCGCGACACGCTGGCCGCTAAAATCCACGCCCTCTTTCGGCCACAGGCCCGTAACATAGGTTGGCCCCTCAAAGGACTCGGCCCCCTCAATATCCGGGACCTTCGGCGCCGAGAGGCACCCCGTCGCCATAATCACATGCTGCGCGGAGATCACCTCGCCCTGGTCGGTGTGAACCCACCAGCGGGCTTCATTTTCATCATAGATGGCGCGGGTGACCCGTGCCCCAAAGGTGATATCCCGCCGCAGATCGAACCGATCGGCAACATGCTCCGCATATCGCAGGATTTCCGGCTGGGTGGCATATTTTTCAGACCAGACCCAATCCTGTTCGAGCTCCGGAGAGAACCCAAATGAGTAGGCCATGCTCTCAATATCACACCGCGCGCCCGGATAGCGGTTCCAGTACCACGTCCCCCCGACCCCCTCACCGGCCTCAATCACCCGCGTCGTCAGACCCAAGGCCCGCAACCGGTGGAGCTGGTAGAGACCCGCAAAGCCAGCGCCCACGATCACAGCGTCGACCGTCGAAGCACGGGCAAGGTGGCGGTCCACCTGCTCGCCAAGATACTCCACGGCTTTGTCCTGTGCCGGAAGAAGGCCCGGCATCGCGAAGAAGTTATGCATCTGGCGATCAAACTGCTTGTAGGTCACCGGCACACCCGCCTCCGAGAGCGCGGCGTCCGCCTGGTGCTGGACCAGCTGAAGCTCAAGCGCAGCGCTCTGGATGGGCCGGACCGTCTCGAAGTTGAATCGTCGCTTGAGCGCTGCGGACATGTCGTTGACCCCGCGATCGCGGGTGTTGGCCGTGGCGATCACGTTGAAGCCCGGTCG
>CAJXMY010000329.1 GCA_913056435.1 uncultured Hyphomonadaceae bacterium
ACGTACTACTATTATTATTATTGCTATCGTCAATCGTCAAAGAGGAAAAAAGAGTGCCCTTTGTCTGACCTGATCGAACCTGAAGACCACCGCATTGTGAATGAGCCTCTGAACGAAGCTCTTTCAAAACGGTATTTGGCCTATGCCCTGTCCACCATTACCTCTCGCGCGCTTCCGGATGTCCGCGATGGACTGAAGCCGGTTCAGCGCCGAATTCTCTACGGCATGAGGGAACTCAAACTCAACCACGACGGCGGATACAGGAAATGTGCCAAGGTTGTTGGCGAAGTGATGGGGAACTACCACCCCCATGGAGATACCTCTATCTATGATACCCTTGTCCGTCTGGCGCAGGACTTCTCAGTCCGATACCCGCTCGTTGACGGGCAAGGGAACTTCGGCAACATCGATGGGGATAGCGCAGCAGCCATGCGTTATACGGAAAGCCGGATGACGGCCGCGGCGCAGCTTCTTCTCGAAGGGCTCGACGAAGACGCGGTCGACTTCAAGGACACCTATGATGAAAATGACCGTGAACCGGTTGTTTTACCGGCCGGTTTCCCAAACCTCCTTGCCAATGGCGCCACCGGTATCGCCGTCGGGATGGCCACATCGATCCCGCCTCACAACGTTGCCGAAGTCATCGATGCCGCCCTGCTTCTGGTTGACCGGGCCTCAACCACAACAGCCGAACTCCTCGAAGTGATGCCAGGGCCCGACTTCCCAACAGGGGGCGTGATCGTTGAACCTCAGGACGCCATTCTGGAGGCTTACGAAACAGGTCGTGGCAGTTTCCGGATCAGGGCCCGCTATGAAGTGGAGGATCTGGGCCGGGGGACGTGGCAGGTGGTCATCACCGAAATTCCCTTTCAGGTTCAGAAATCACGGCTTATCGAGAAACTGGCCGAACTCATTGAATTGAAAAAAGCCCCCCTTCTTGCCGATGTCCGGGACGAAAGTGCGGAGGATGTTCGGGTGATCCTCGAGCCCCGCGCTAAGACAGTTGATCCGCATATTTTGATGGAGAGCCTGTTTCGCCTTTGCGATCTGGAAACGCGATTTAGTCTGAATATGAATGTCCTTCACCGGGGCGCTCCGGTGGTGATGGGTCTGAAGCAGGTTCTGCGCGCTTATCTCGATCATCGTCGAGAGGTCGTGGTTCGGCGCTCCCGTCACCGCTTGGAAAAGATCGAGAAGCGCCTGCACCTCCTTGATGGGTATCTGGTCGCTTATCTCAATATCGACGAAGTCATCCGCATCATCCGGGAGGAAGACGAGCCAAAGCGCGTCATGATGGCTCGCTTTGGAATCACCGAAATCCAATCGGAAGCGATCCTGAACCTCAGGCTGCGAGCCCTCCGGAAACTTGAGGAAATGGAGATTCGCAAAGAACATGACACCTTGTCAGCGGAGAGGACTGACATCTTGGCCTTGCTCGGATCCGATGCCCGTCAATGGACACGGGTCAAGAAGGAGCTGCGGGAGGCCCGCGCGGTCTTTGACCCCGCAACGTCTCTTGGGCGTCGTCGAGCGGCATTTGAAGCCGCCCCGGACATAGATCTGGGTGCGGCTCTGGAAGCCTCTCAACCCCGGGAACCCTTGACCATTGTGCTCTCCACCAAGGGATGGATAAGGGGGCTAAAGGGCCATGGCCTTGACCCGCAGGCAACGAAATTCAAGGAGGGTGACAGCCTCCACTTAAGTGAAGAAGTCTACACCAACGACAAGTTGATCCTCATGGCGAGCGACGGACGCGCCTTCACCCTGCCCTGTGACCGGCTCCCGGGCGGTCGTGGGCACGGCGAACCCATTCGGCTTTCGATAGACCTCGAAGAAAACGTGGATATCCTGGCGATGTTTCGCTTGGAACCGGATCGAAAGCGTGTTGTTGCGTCTGGCTCAGGATATGGATTTATCATTCCTGAGCGGGAACTCGAGTCCAATAGAAGGGCGGGAAAATCCGCGGTCAACGTCGCCGGCGGCGACAGTCTCGCCGTGTGCGACATCGCCCGTGGTGACACTGTCGCGGTTGTCGGAAGCAACCGAAAACTGCTGATCTATGCCCTCGAAGAGCTGCCTGAAATGGCAAGGGGCAAGGGGGTCAAGCTCCAATCAT
>CAJXMY010000330.1 GCA_913056435.1 uncultured Hyphomonadaceae bacterium
ACCTATGTCATGGAGTATGAACCTAGGGGCCCGATCACTTTGCAGACGGCCCGAAAGGTTGATGAGGAGACCGCCATCGAATTGCTCAACATCGCTCTATCCTCCGTGGGGGCAGCGATTTCACAACGGGGCGATTACTTCGTTGTTCAGCGCCAGGCCGACCGGGGTGTGACCGCGGATGTTGAGTTTCTTCAGGCTGGCGGCATCAGCGTCGGAGACAAGACGCGGGTCATACCGCTGAACTATGTCGATGCAGCGTCTATTGAAGCTTTGTTCAAAAGCTTCCCGGACCAGTCCATCAATGTGTCGAGTGACGCCAGTCGGAATCTCCTCATTCTTAACAGCGACACTGTCCCTCTCGACGACCTCGCCCAGATCGCGTCCGTCTTTGACAGAAACTGGCTGAAATCGATGTCCTTTTCCGCCACACCGGTGAAATTCACGGATCCGGAAGACATCGTCTCGGATCTCAACGCCATCTTCGCGCAAGAAGAGGGTATGGCCAATCAGAACATGCTGCGTTTCCTGCCCATTCCTCGGCTGAAGGCCATCGTGACGATCACCAAGAATCCCGACTATCTGGATCTTGCGGAGACCTGGATCAGTCGTCTTGACCGCGAGCACGGACAGGGCGCCAGCCGCTTCTTTGTCATCCCCATTCAGCATCGTGAGGCAACCGAAATTGCCACGCTGCTCTCCACCGCTTTCGAGGACATGTTTGATGCTCCGTCGGGCATCACGCAAACCAGCGATACTCTGGAGCCGGGCTCTACAGCGGCTTTCGCCGAAACTGCTCCACCAACCGCAGATGCGATGACCGGCGCGAGAACCAGCGGCGCCATGGCCGGCAGCATGCCAGCCTCCAAGATCCGGATCTCTGCGGATACGACGAACAATTCGATCATTATTTACGCGCTGCCGGACCAGCTCGGCCTCATCGAGGACATTGTCGAGCGCCTGGATACAGCCCCTGACCAGATCTATCTCGAAACCACCATTGCTGAGGTCACGCTCAACAATGATCTGGCCTATGGCCTGACCTGGTTCTTCCAGAACGGCGACCTCTCAACCGGGTTCAGCGATATTCCAACCGGAGCCGTCAGCAACCGTTTTCCTGGTTTCTCGGCGCTGATCAGTGGTGCCGATGCCCGAGTGGCCCTCTCCGCCGTGTCGAGCATCACCGACGTCAAAGTCCTGTCGTCCCCATCGATCATGGTTCTCGACAATAAGACTGCCACTCTGCAGGTTGGTGACCAGGTCCCGATCGTCACGCAATCCTCCGTGAGCGTCGGGAACTCTGATGCACCCATCGTGAACTCTGTTTCACTTCGCGATACCGGGATCATTCTGAACGTGACACCCCGCGTGAATGAAGAAGGCAAGGTGAGCCTCGAGATCGAGCAGGAAGTCAGCAATGTCGTTCCAACGGTCTCCTCAGGGATCGACTCCCCGACCATTCAGCAGAGACGGATCAACACCTCAGTGGCCGTCGACAGCGGCAAATCCATTGCGCTTGGAGGCCTGATCCGCGAACGGGTGTCTGACAATACAGCGAAAATTCCGTTTCTGGGAAGCATTCCCTTCCTCGGCAAAGCGCTGTTCCAGACCACCAATGACGTCAAAGAACGCACGGAACTTCTGGTTCTGATCACGCCACGTGTGGTGCGGTCGCAAACCGACAGCGAAACCATCATTCAGGACCTGGCACGGGATATGTCTCATATCGAAGCCCTGTATTCCATGGACCGACCGTCTCTGGATAATGTGTCGGCGATGAGCATGGAGGCCGCTGAGGACAGTCGCTCATGATCAGGCGACTGCGTCTCTTCCGCGATGATGAGCACGCGAATGTCGTGATCTATATCGCCGGGGCGCTGATGATTCTTGGCCTGATTGCCGCCGACCTGCTCTACGCGGCCGTCGACCCCCGCATCCGGTTGGGCTGAGATGGCACGGACCCAGGCCACCGCAGACCGCTACGCCTCCACGGGGGACGTAGCCCCGCGCTCGCCGGCCCAGGAGGCCTGGCGCCGCTTCGCCAAGGACAGGGTCGCCGTCTTCTGCCTCGTCCTGTGCGGGCTGTACTTCCTCA
>CAJXMY010000331.1 GCA_913056435.1 uncultured Hyphomonadaceae bacterium
CCCGCCGATTGGTCGGGTCGGCCTTGGCCCGTTCGGTTTCGACTTTCTCCATGGCCTTGCCGAAGTCGCGGGGCTCGCCTGCCCATCTTGCGGAATAAATTCCGGGCTGGCCGTTCAGGGCGTCTACAGCCAGGCCGCTGTCATCTGCCAGCGCGGGGCAACCGGTGGCGGTCGCAGCAGCCCGCGCCTTGAGAATGGCATTGCCCGTAAAGGTGGTCTCTGTTTCCTCAGGCTCCTCAAGGTCCAGTTCGGCCGCAGACACCACATCGTAGCCCAGGGGCTCGAACAGGTCCTTCAGTTCCCGGACTTTCCCGGCATTATGCGTGGCAGCAATCAAGCGCCCGGGGCGAAGGTGGCGTGACATGTTGGGTCTCCGATCTTGCTTTTCAGACACAGGGCCTTATCGTTTAACGGAAATTTATGATCGGTTCGCTATGCCGACCACCGTCAGACAACAGGGTTTGCAGAAACAGATGACACAAAGCAAGACCAACCCCATGGCCGCTATCCTGTCGCAGCTTCTTTTGCTTGGGTTCTGGCTCGCCATGATTATCCTTGTGGCCGGTACGATTCTAATCCTTGCCGGCATTCTGAGTTCACTCACTGGTGGGGCCTTCGAACTGCCCATGGTGACGGCATGGGCCGGAGATGTCCCGACGGTGAGCCTTGTCGCGGCTTTGCTTGAAACCATCATTCTGGCGACGGGTCTGGGATATGTCTGTCACCAGCTGAGGCGGATTCTTTCGACACTGGCCCTTGGTGATCCGTTTGTTCCGGCAAATGCCACACGGCTTGTTTTTATTGGCTTCGCATTGGCCCTCATCGAGATTGCCAGCATTCTGGGGGCGCTCGTCCTGGGCATGTTTTTTGAGATGGAGTTCAGACTGGTCGCGCTGATCAATCTCAAGGCCGTCGGCGCGGTCGTCGTTCTCCTGATTCTGGCGCAGGTTTTCCGTGAAGGGGCTCGATTGCGCGAGTCCGAAAAAATGACGATTTAGAGGGCTCAAACATGTCTATTCGTGTGACCCTTGATCGGGTTCTTCTGGAAAAGCGTATGTCCCTGACCGAACTATCGGAGCGGGTGGGGGTGACATTGGCCAATCTGTCCATTCTGAAAACCGGGAAGGCGAAAGCCGTGCGGTTCTCAACGCTGGAGGCCCTCTGCCGGGAGCTGGATTGTCAGCCGGGCGATATCCTCGTCTTTGATGCCGCAGGGGGCAATCAAGAGAGTGAAGCGGCCTGAAGCCCATGGCAGACGATGCGCTTCCGGGTCTTCCCTCTCAGCCCGCGGATGTGGCATGGCCCGAGCAGGCTTGGCCTCGGGGGAAGACAGGTGAGCATGTTGATGCCGCGAAGCTGAATGCGCTGTTGGCAGGTCGCTTTCATGCCGCCCAGCCGCAGGACATTGGGGAAACGCATGCCTTGATCGTCGTGCAGAGGGGGCGAATGGTTCTGGAGCATTATGCGCCAGGGTTTGACGCCCAGACAACTTATCGGTCGTGGTCTGTCGCCAAGAGCATAACTCACGCTCTGGTGGGTATTCTGATCAGAATGGGACGAATTAGCCTCGATGACCCGGTTATGGCCCCCGAGTGGAGGTCTCCGGGCGATCCGCGACAGCATATTACGCTGGACCACCTTCTTCGTATGTCCAGCGGATTGGCCTTCGTTGAGGACTACGAGGATGACGAGGTCTCGGATGTTCTGGAAATGCTTTACGGCCCGGGGCGGCCGGATGTCGGAGCCTACGCGGCGCAGAAAGCCCTGATACACCCTCCGGGGCGTGTGTGTTCCTATTCCAGCGGGACAACAAATATCATCTCAAGGTTTCTGACGAAGGCCCTTGGCGAGGCAGGGGCGGGCTTTGAAGCCTTCATGCGCGATGAGCTCTTCGGCCCGATTGGCATTCACTCGGCGCGTCCAAAGTTTGATGCGGCGGGAACGTTCATTGGATCTTCCTTCTGCTTCTTATTTTTACCAGGCTTCTTCTTCTTATTGGGAGGGCAATTCTGTAAAAGAAATCATTTTCAGACAAGTACTAATAGTATTTTATATATTTTTTTCAAAATGTTTTTTTT
>CAJXMY010000332.1 GCA_913056435.1 uncultured Hyphomonadaceae bacterium
GGTGATGAACCTCCTGTGTGGCAAGCTGCAGGCAGGATTCCGCAGAGACCCGTTCGGCCTCCGGCCAGGCTGTTGGAGACGCGCCATAGGCCGCAATCAAGTCCAGAAGCCGGTCTTCCCCAAAAGGCTTGTCCCTCATGGCCTTGTCTCCTTCTCCAAGGCGCGCCGTAGCGTTCGGCGCGCCCGCCCCAGCAAGCCTTCCAGAGCATGAACACTGACCGACATGATGGCCGCAGCTTCCTTATTTCCCATTTGCTCAAAAGCACATAGGGTCAGGGCCTCTCTCTGACGCGGAGGCAAGGCGGCCACGTGGTCCATGAGCCGTCTTACCGCGTCCGCAGACTCCATATGTTGATCTGGCTGCGGCGAAGAATCGGTCTGTTCCGGCACCACATCAAGCAGCACCCATTTTTTCCGCCGGAGCCGGTCGCGGCACAAATTGAGGGCAACCCCGCAGGCCCAGGTCGAAAATTTCGCCCTGGGTTCCCAAGCCGGCAGGATCTTCCACGCCCTCAAGAAAGTCTCCTGTGTCACATCCTCCGCCTCCGCCGGATCCCGAAGCAGACGAAAAGCCACGCGATAAATGACGGGCATGTGACGCCGGACCAGTGCCGACTGGGCGCCCCGGTCACCCCCTGCCGCCCGGCGGATTTCATCGGCTTCAGAAATGAACGACACAGTCTGGGGCTAGAAGACATCGGCTTGCTGGCAGCTGGCCAGTCGCCGGCAAGAACCGCCATTAACTGTCATGAGATGGTCTCCCCGGCCTTGGACCACGCACGGGTCGTCGCCCGGCTCTTACCGCCGCTCGCTCAGCGGCAGAAATCATGTCATCGTCGTTCGAATCGAGCCGATCAAACATACGCATCCGGCGTTGCACATTCTGTGCTTCAAATTCTGCGGCGCTGATCTGTCCATCCTGATCTGTATCCAGCTGACCGAACAAGCGCTCTTGCCGCGCCGCCAGGCGAGCCTGACGCGCGGCTTCGCGGGCCATTTGGAATTCCTCCAGCGTCACTGCCCCATCGCCATCCATATCAGCAGACTCGAACCTCTGCAGGCTGTTTGCCCGCATCTCATCCCGACTGATGTGCCCGTCAGCGTCGGAATCCATGGTGGTCCATATCGGACGAGGTTCAGGGTCTCCCGTAACCTGCGCCGAAGCATATCCCATGAGCCCGGTGACACACAGTCCGATAATTGCAACCTCAAAACGTTTCCGCATTTGACCCCCTCCCTTTTGGCTAAGATCTGATTCTAAAACGTATGGGCTTTAAGATTCCGTCGCCAGAGAACCGATTTCTCTGCGCCGAAGATCAGCAATCCGCCCACAATGCTCTTCGAGCTGGGCCTCGACGTCTTCAAAAGTCTGTGCCGAAACCGCCCGCATCATCCGGTTCCTGAGCCCCTTTGAGACCGGCCCCTCGACTTTTCCATCTCCGACAGCCAGTCTCTGGACCTGCTGTAGCGCCTGAAGAAATTTATGCCCCTTCAAAAGCACATCGGCATCACCGGTATTCAGCACGCCAAGTCTGTCTAGGCTCGGGATCGCACGGGACAGGGATGTCTGAAAGACGTCCGCACGCCCTGCTTTGAGCAGCGCTCTCTGGACAACAAATTCCAAATCAACAATGCCGCCGTCCCGCAATTTCAGATCCCAGGGTCCTGCGGGAGGTTTTTCACGCCAAAGCCGACGGCGCATATCGAGGATATCCGAGTCCAGCTCTGGCCGCTTCTGAGCGGACAACATGGCCGCGTGAGCAATCTGCGTGACGCGGGCGCACAGCTCGCGATCTCCTGCCATCGGCCTCAAACGGGTCAGGGCCATCAGTTCCCATGTCCATGCGGCTTCACGATGATACGACTCGAATGCCTCAACAGACGTCGCCACCGGCCCGGCCCGGCCCGAAGGCCGCAATCGCATATCAACTTCATACATATGCCCTTCCGCAGTATCTGCGGACAGTGCCGTGATCAGACGCTGAGTGATCCGAGTGAACCAGGCCTGTGCTTCATCATGTCCGTCCCGGTCAAAGATCAACTGCATGTCGAGATCTGAGGCCGCCGTCAT
>CAJXMY010000333.1 GCA_913056435.1 uncultured Hyphomonadaceae bacterium
GGGTCCGCGCATCCAGATCACGCCTAGCTCGCCGGGCGCCGCGTCGCAGCCATCTTCCCTGACAATTTTCATTTCGGTGTGCATGGCCGCCTTGCCGGCGGACCCGACCATGGTGGCCACATCGGCCTTGTCGAGGACGCAGTTCGAGGCGGCGCTCTCTGTCATGCCATAGCCTTCCTGGATGGTCAGACCGCGTTGCTGCCACCACTCCACCAGGGCATTTGGCACGGCTTCGGCACCGGCGAGCATAACCTCCACCCGGGAAAAATCCGTCGTGGCATTGTCCGGGTGCGCCTTCAGGGCATTGTATATGGCGGGAACGCCCAGAAAATGCGTGATGCCGAGATCGCGGTCTCCGAACACCCGCAAGGCCTCACCCGGTTCGAAACTGCGCTGGATCACCGTGGTGCCACCGACATAGAGCACCGGGCAGGAGAAGATGTTCAGGCCCCCAATATGGAAGAGCGGCATGACGGCAAAATTGACGGAATTCCGGGTCAGGCTGAGCCCGCCAAGAAGGTTGACGGCCGAATAGACCATCATTTCATGGGTGATGATGACGCCCTTGGGCTGCCCCGTGGTGCCCGACGAGTACATCAGCATACACTGATCAGACAGGGGCTGCTCATGGGTCTTGGCCAGCAGGGGCGCGTCGATGGCGGCGAGCCCGCTTTCATAAGCGCTGCCGCCACCAAGACCATCGGTAAGAAGCCAGTGGGCGACCGTTGTGTCGGCCTGAAGCGCCTCGACGACGTCCAGAAACACCTGATCGAACAGGATAACCTTCGGCCCGGCATCATTGACGATAAAGCACAGTTCTTTCGCTGTGAGGCGGAAGTTCAATGCCAGGCTGATCGCACCGAGACGCCAGGTGGCGAAGACCATTTCCAGAATGTCGGTGGAGTTCATGGCGAGGAAACCAACGCGGTCTCCGGGGCGCACGCCCATCCCGTGTAGCAGCGCCGCCGCCCGGCCGACCCGGTCGTTCATCTGGGTGTAGGTGAAGCGCCGTCCACTGGCGAGGTCGATCTGCGCCGTCTGGTTCGGATAGAGCATGGCGTTGCGCTCGATCCAGTCAAGAGCCCGGGGCTCGCCCTTCCGTTTGAGCAGGTCATCGTGCTCCGATGTGTCGACCGGTGACGGTGTCTTTGGTGTTTTTGTTCTGTTGAAAAGGCCCATAGGTGGCTCCCGATCTCTACAATCCCATCTGGCGCACGGCGAGATCGCGCATGATTTCTTCCGACCCCCCACCAATCGCCTGAACTTTGACCTCACGATACATGCGCTCCACGCTGTTGCCACGCAAGTAGCCGGCTCCGCCCAGGATCTGCATGGCTTCCGAAGCGCAGAATTCGAGCGCCTTCGAGGCGGAGAATTTGGCCTTGCTGATTTCGGCGACCGGCATCGGCCCTTCATTGGCCAGATAGCAGATCTGGTTGAGATAGGCCTCAACCATGTCGATCCGCGCCGACATGTCGGCGATCTTGTGGCGGATCACCTGATGCCGGATGAGTTTTTCTCCAAAGGTCTCTCTGTGCTGGGCCCAGCTGACGGCCTCGTCGAAGCAGACCTTCATCATGCCGAGCATCCCGGCGACCATGCCGAGGCGCTCATAATTGAAATTGTTCATGATCGCGAGAAAGCCCTCATTTTCCGTGCCCATCAGATGGCTGGCCGGAACCCGGCAATTCTCGAAATAGAGGGTGGCCTGATCGGAGGCCCACCAGCCCATTTTACGGGGCAGGGGCGTGCGCGAAAAACCCGGCGTGTTGGCATCCACGAAAAAGAGGGAAATGCCCTTCAGCCCCCCCGTGCCGGTCCGGGCGCCGACGACAAAATAATCGGAGCGCATCCCGCCGGTGATGAAGGTCTTGCTGCCATTGAGGACATAGCTGTCCCCGTCGCGGCGGGCGGTCGTCTTCATCCGGGCAACATCCGACCCCCCTGAGGGTTCCGTGATGGCGAGGCTGGAACCGGCCCGGCCGGCCACGATGTCGGCCAGGGCTCTCGCCTTGATCTCGGCACTGGCGAGATCCTGTATGGGGCCGATGGAAATGGTTCGCCC
>CAJXMY010000334.1 GCA_913056435.1 uncultured Hyphomonadaceae bacterium
CGGCCAGCGACGCGGCGGCGACGGTGAAGAAGGCTCTTGCTGCGAGGAAGGATCCTGCGGTGAATCCTTCCCCGTCTTCTGAAAGGAGCGGGATGTTCTAGTGACGAATGCGGTTACTGAACCTGGTAGCAATAAACCAAGTCCTGATCCCTCAGATAAAGTTTTCCGTTGATCACCACCGGGTGCGTCCAGATCTTGCCACGAGAGGCGCGGATCTCGGATTGTGGATCGAGAGTGAAGCTTCCATGCTCCTTGAAGCCTTCGGTCGAAGCGTCGATGAGCATGACCTTTCCGCTGCCTTCATCGACGCAGATGAGCTTCCCGTCAGCCATTCCAATGGCTCCCTTTCCAAGGGCTCCTTTTTCGGACCAAACTTCCTCCCCGCTTTCCAGATCCTGGCACAGCCAGCCCACTCCATCCGAATAACCAAAGACGTGTCCACCCACTTGAATGGCGCCGCCATGATGATTCTTCATCAGGCGATTGGAGTAGAGTTCCTTGACCTCCATCTTTTCGTTAATCTCGACGGCCTTGCACCCGGTACCGTACCCGGCGGTCACGTAGACTCGATTTCCAAACACAATCGGTGTTGGGATCACCGCTGTTCGACCGGGAAAATCTGTTTTCCAGAGCACCGAACCATTTTCGGCCGACAGGGCAAAAATATCATTGTTGTTTGACGAGACAAAGACACGGCCATCCTTGACGGTTGGCGCCCCCGTCATGGGCGACTCCATATTCGACCGCCAGTAGCGGGCGCCGGTCAGGGCATCCAGTGCGGTCACGAATCCATAACCGCTGGCCACGAAGACCCGCCCCTGATCATAGGCGATTCCGGCTCCGATACCGATCGTATCCTGAGGGTTGAGAGACACCAGCGGCCGGGTCCAGACTTCCGCCCCCGTGGCAAGATCAAAGGCCCGGACGGTCTGACCGGAATCCACCATGAAGATATGGGTTTCACTCGTCACCGGTACAGCGATCAGCGCCGACTTCAAATCCGAGCCCCGTCCGGCATTGGTCCGCCAGGCGACTGTCATATCAGGTGCCGCAAGGACATGACCGGGGACTTTTGCAGCATTGCTCCCGGCCTGAGACCATGCCGAAACCGATACCGGATCTGGCAACGTCACTGTCACGCCGGCCAGCTCCGGGGACGCTTCAAGCGCTTCGTCTGCCAGCACCATGGCGATTCTGCCTTCCCTGTCGGCCAGTTCCTTCTCAGCCCGGTCCGACGATCCGAAGCTGAGAACGGAACACGCCGAGAGGAGCGTGCTGCAGACCACAACCGTGGCCAGACGCAGAAAAAGGCGATCAATCATTCTGGGGTCTCCTCGACCGGCAATGTGTCTGGCGCCGCCAGTGTCGGAACGGCCGCGGCTTCGGCCGATGCTGCAGCCAGCTCGAGACCGGGGAGTGCAGCCAGCGCACTGTTGGCGCGGTCCAGTGTCCCCTGTGGAACATTTGCAGCGACCCGCAAATATCCAAATTCTTCCCGCGCATAGGCATAATCACCGTCAGCGAGCGCCTTCGCAGCCAAAAGCTCGACCGCCAGCGCATTGAAGGCGCTGTTCTGATCAGCACGCAGTGGGGCCACCAGAGCCGCCAGTTCCTCGCGGGACAGAATATCCGCCTGCAAATAAGCGGACTTGATCAGGGCGAGGCGCTCCAGCGCCTTCTCCCCGGATCCTGCACTCTCGGCCAGAATGCTCGCCGCCGCGATAATATCGCCATTGGTTTCATATTTTATCTGCGCCATGAACTGGCTTGCCGCGGGCGACAGCCGGGCATTCGCATCCATCAGCACCTGTAATTGGCGTGTGGCCTCTTCGATATCGCGCTCATCAAGTGCGGCCAGACTGCTGTCCAGAAGCTCTCCGTTTGTACGCAGCGCCTTTTCGCTGGCATAGCCGGCATATTCATTCAGCGCTGTACCGCCGATCAGGAGAGCTGCCCCGAGATAGGCGAAAATGCCATATTTGCGCCAGCGCTCGGTCCAGATATCCTTACGGATACCCTCTTCGACCTCTTCGAAAATATCTGCCAATGGCTTGTGCTC
>CAJXMY010000335.1 GCA_913056435.1 uncultured Hyphomonadaceae bacterium
TACCAACCGTTGTGTTGATCACGAACCGGCTCACCGTGTCGAGCGAGGCCCCCCCTTTTCCCTGCAGCACAGTATTCGCGAACACGACGGGCTGATTGAGGTTGCCGAGAAAATTCTGAACACCACCCCGCACAGATTTTGTCGTCACCGACCGGTATCCGTCGGCCAGGGGCCCAAACACGGCCTGGTCAAACTCCTCGTTGAAGTCAAATACCGCCCGATTGACCTCCTCGAGGGGGTCGTACACTGCTCGGGAGCGCCCTTCGCCGGTCGCCGCGCAGCCGACTGTTACAGCGACCAGTCCGATGATCAGGGCAATATGTCTCATGCCAGTCTTCCTCGTATCGTTAACCGATATGTGCGATGGGAGACAGCAGTTCAATCGAGCCGGTGATATCCCGAGCCAATTGTTCTGGGCGTTGCCAATCCGCAACAGATCGGCGATTGCAAAACATATAAAGAATGGTTTATATCCTTGCCATGCTGTCCAGCCCCGACCCCCTGCTTGACGCTTTGCGTGCCGCCGGAGAACCGACCCGGTTCCGGATTCTGGCCCTGTTGCGCCATGGCGATCTGGCCGTTGGAGAACTGGTTCAGATTCTCGAACAGAGCCAGCCCCGCCTGTCGCACCATCTCAAAGCCCTGACTCAGGCCGGCCTGGTGGACCGTTTGCCGGAAGGATCCTGGGTATTCTACAGGGCGGCCGAAACCGGATGGGCCCGACGGCTAATGGATCAAATTTTTATTGAATTAGACCCTGCGGTCCCGCAGCTCAGCGGGGATCGCGAACGCCTGAAGCAGGTCCGCGCGCAACGCGCAGAGGCCGCGGAGACCTATTTCGGCAATGTCGCCGAGGAATGGGACCAGCTCCGGTCCCTGCACTTCCCCAATCAGGATATCGAAGTCGCCCTACGCCGTCTGGCAGGCACCGGCCCATTCGATCGGGTGATCGATCTGGGCACCGGGACTGGGCAGATTCTGGTTGTTCTCGCCGATCTCGCCCGGCAGCTGGAAGGGCTGGACCTGTCGCACCAGATGCTGACCGTCGCCCGGGCCAAGCTTGATCAGGCCGGCATCACGCATGCCCGTGTCCGTCAGGGCGACGCCGCACAAACCCCCTTTGATGCCGACAGTGCCGACCTGGTGGTGATCCATCAGGTGCTGCATTATCTCGAGGCACCTGACGCGGTCCTGATGGAAACAGCCCGCCTGCTCAGGCCCGGAGGTCGGGCGCTGATCGTGGATTTCGCGCCGCACATGCTCGACTTCCTGCGCACACAGCATGGTCATCGCCGGCTCGGCATCCGAAGCGAGGATATGTCGGCCTGGGCGCGCAGTGCCGGGCTCAGCCTGTCGGAGCCGCTGCGCTTTGCCCCGCCCCCGGAGCTGGATCAGGGCTTGTCGGTTCACATCTGGCAGGCGACGAAACCCGGCCATGACAAGGAGATGGCCGAATGAGCCAAAATCCCACAGTGTCTTTCGAATTCTTTCCGCCGAAGTCCGAGGCCATGGCGGCCCGCCTTTGGGACAGCGTCTCTCGCCTCGACCCGCTGCGCCCGGACTTTGTCTCCGTCACCTATGGGGCAGGCGGGTCGACCCGGGAACGGACCCATGACACCGTGCGACGCATGGTGGCGGAAAGCCGGCTGGCACCGGCGGCTCACCTCACCTGTGTGTCAGCCAGCCAGAGCGATGTTCTCGGCGTGGCCCGGCAATACTGGGAGGACGGAGTCCGCCACATCGTCGCCCTGCGGGGCGATGCGCCAGACGGGATGGGCGCGCCCTTCCAACCGCACCCGGATGGCTTTGCCAGCAGCATCGACCTGATTGCGGCGCTGCGCGCGAACGGCCCGGACGACCTCGACATTTCGGTGGCATGCTATCCCGAACCGCATCCCGACAGCCGCGGCGATGCCGCCGACATAGCCTTTCTGCGCGCCAAGCAGGATGCCGGCGCGACCCGCGCCATTTCGCAGTTCTTTTTTGACCCTGAGGTCTTCCTGCGCTTCACCGACCGGGCTCGCGCCGCGGGCATCCACCTGCCCATCCTG
>CAJXMY010000336.1 GCA_913056435.1 uncultured Hyphomonadaceae bacterium
CCCTTCATGCGAGAGCGATCCTCGGCCTGCCCGTGGACACAACGCTGATGCGTCCCGGGGCCAGCGCGGTCATTTATGGTGGCCTGGAGGCCGAAGGCGTGATTTTCGACGGGGTTGCCAAAGCGCTGTCTTGTCCGGGCACGCAACTCCGCCTGTTTGGCAAACCGGTTGCTTTTGAAATGAGGCGCATGGGCGTTGCCGTCGCTCACGCCGAGACCGCTGACGAGGCCCGATATCGGGCCCGCCGTGCGGCCGCGGCGATAAAGGTTTGCACCCCTGATTAATAGGATTTCGGCAGACCCAACACCCGCTCCGAAATATAGTTCAGGATCATTTCACGACTGACCGGGGCGATTCGCGCCAGCATGGCCTCGCGCATGTAGCGCTCAACATGATATTCCTTGGCATACCCCATCCCGCCATGCGACAGGACGGCGGTCTCGCAAGCCCGGAACCCCGCTTCCGTGCCGAGATATTTCGCGGCATTGGCCTCGGCGCCACAATCCTCGCCGGCATCAAACCGGGCGGCGGCCTTGTAAGCGAGCAGTTCAGCTGCACTGAGCTCAGCCCAAGCCTTGGCCAAGGGGTGGGCGATGCCCTGATTCTGACCAATCGGGCGACCGAAAACGACCCGTTCCTTGGCATAATCGGTGGCCCTTTCGAGAGCCGCGAAGCCGAGGCCGATCGACTCCACCGCAAACAGCACGCGTTCAGGATTTAGGCCCTGTAACAAATACTTGAAACCGGCGCCCTCTTCACCGATCAGATGTTCCTTGGGAACCTCCAGACCGTCAATGAATAAGGTGTTACACTCGACGGCCTTTCGCCCCATTTTCGGAATGGGGTTGGCCTCGATCTTTCCGCGATCAAAGTCTGTGTAAAACAAGGACAGGCCCAGATAGGGCCGGGAACACTCTTCCTTGGGCGTGGTTCGGGCAATGATCAGGATCTTGTCAGCGCGCTGCGCCCCAGTCGTCCAGACTTTCCGACCGTTGATGGTATACCCGGAATTGGTCCGTTCAGCCCGTGTCTCCAGCGAAGAAGTATCCAGGCCCGAATTTGGTTCGGTCACGGCGAAGCACATCTTTTCCTCACCCGAGATAATCTTGGGCAAATTCTCGAGCTTTTGTTCCTCATTGCCAAATTTCTCGAGCGGTTTGGGGCCAAAAATATTCAGGTGAATCGACGATGCCCCTGTATATCCGGCGCCCGAGCGTGTAACGGCCTGCATCACGATTGAGGCCTCGGTCAGACCCAAACCAGACCCTCCATATTCCTCCGGGAATGCCACACCGAGCCAGCCACCCTCCGCCATCGCGTCGCAAAAGGCTTCTGGCCAGGCTCCGGTCTCATCGGCATCAGCCCAATAGTCCGCGTCAAATTGGCGACAGGTCCGTTCAACGGCATCCTTGATCGCGGTCTGCTCTTCACTCATGGGCGCAATGGCATGCATGTCGAAGTCCTCCTGAAAAAGGATCTAACGACCCATTAGAGAGGGGTCTACCCTGTCCTGATGTCACACCGGCCGGATCCTCTCCTGCCATCCGGGGGCGAAGACTTTCGCCCAGACCGGCACATCATCATCCAGCATCAACGCCGTCATCAAAGACGCTGTTTCGGGGGCAAGTAGAACGCCATTTCGATGGTGGCCTGTCGCAACGAAAACATGGCTCGCCCCCAGACGTCCCATGACGGGGGCATGGTCGGGAAATCCCGGGCGGACACCGGACCAACTCTCGATCCTCTCAGCCGTGCCGAGTCCTGGGCACAGAACCGCGGCCCGTTCCTGAAGCGCATCGATTGTCTTCGGATCGGGCGCCTCCCGGACCTCGCCGGGCTCAATTGTCGCCCCAATGACCACCCGGTCGGCTTTTGGCGCGATATACAAATCATCGCAGCGCAGAGTGACCCGCGGGGTCCCCTCGCCTACGCGCACCGACAGCAGCTGTCCTCCAATGGGTTCGAGGCGCTGCAAAATGGGGCTCAGCGCCTTGCTGCGCCAGCCGGCAGAGATCAAAACCCGGTCATAATCCCGAGCCAGACCCCCGAC